>NZ_JAAXOY010000880.1 GCF_012396155.1 Cellulomonas septica
GTCCGGCGCGTCGCCGCGCTCGCCGCCGACCGGCGGGCCGTGCTGTCGGGCGTCGTCGACCCGCGACCCGTCGACGGCGTCGCCGACGTGCCGCCCGGCACCCCGTGGTTCCCGTCGCTCGACGCGCTGCTCGAGGTCCAGCGGCCCGACGTGGTCGTGCTGTCCACCCCCATCCCCACGCACCTGCCGCTCGCGTCGGCCGCGCTGCGCGCCGGGTGCGACGTACTGCTCGAGAAGCCCACGACCGCGTCGCTCGCCGAGCACGCCGCGCTGCTCGACGTCGTCGCCGAGACCGGCCGGCGCTGCCAGGTCGGGTTCCAGACGTTCGGGTCGGGCGCCGTCGACGAGGTCGTGCGGATCGTCGCGTCCGGCGAGCTCGGCGACGTCGTGTCCGTCGGGGCCGTCGGCACCTGGGTCCGCACGGTGGCCTACTACCAGCGGGCCGCGTGGGCCGGGCGGCGCACGCTCGACGGCGTCGAGGTCGTCGACGGGGTCGTCACCAACCCGCTCGCGCACGCGGTCGCGACCGCGCTGCTGGTCGCCGGGGCCCGGACCGTCGAGGACGTCGCCGACGTCGAGGTCGACCTCTTCCACGCGCACGACATCGAGGCCGACGACACGTCGTCCGTCGTCGTGACCACCCGCACCGGCCAGCGCGTCGCCGCCGGGCTCACCGTGTGCGCACCGGAGCGGACGCCCGCGCGCGTGCTCGTCACCGGGACGCAGGGCTCGCTCACGCTCCTCTACGAGCAGGACACGATCGAGGTCCGCTCGCCGCGCGGCACGCGTCGCATCACCACCGGGCGCGTCGACCTCCTCACGCAGCTGCTCGACGCCCGCCGGTCCGACGACGTGCCGCTGCGCTGCTCCGTCGCCGACACCGGCGCGTTCATGCGCGTCCTCGAGGCCGTGCGCACCGCGCCCGACCCCGCGTCGATCGCCGCCGAGCACCGCACGTGGCGGGGGAGCGGGCCCGACGCGTGGCCGGTCGTCACCGACGTCGCCGACTGGTGCGAGCGCGTCGCCGCCGAGG
>NZ_JAAXOY010000881.1 GCF_012396155.1 Cellulomonas septica
CCCCGACCGCGGCGACGAGCGGCTCGGTGACGTCGAAGCCGCGCTTGCGCAGGACGGCAGTCGCGGCGTCGACGGCGACCTCGTCGGCGATCCCGAGGCGGCCCGTCGCGTACCGGTGGGCGACGCCGACGATCGCGCGCGGGTCGTAGACGCGCCCCTCGTGCAGCAGGGCGTAGCCGTCGTCGGGCGTGAACCCGTAGACACCGAGGAAGTCGTCGCGACCGCGGGAGTCGTGCTCCCCGATCGCCTGGAGGATGTGCTGACGCGTCACGGCGGAGAACGTGGCCACGGTCCGAGCCTACGTCGCCCGGCGGGGTCCCCCGATCGCCGTAGCCGTCCCGGCCGGGGCGCGGGTGAAATCACGGGGGGACGATCCGGGACGGACCGGTCCGGACGGGCCGCTCCGTGCGCGACGGGTCGTCGGGCGCCGGCGGTCCGGATGTCCCGTCCTGTCGGAGTCGTCCTCCGGGGGCTTGACGGGCGCGGGGCGGACATGGCCGAGTGCGGGCGGCGGGACCGCGTCGACGGCCGGGGTCCGCACCTGCGGCGATGTCCTCGCGGCACCGCGCCGCCCACCCGCACACCGGGGCGTGACACGCGTGCGCAACGCTGTGACCAGCGACGACGCGCGCCGCGGCCGTCTCTGGCACGACGTCCCGGGGCACCGTCCGGAAGCGCGCGCCCTGGGCAACCGTCGCGCGGCTGTGGCGTGGCACACTCGGCCGACGCGGCGACGGGGCGATGGCCGCACCACCACCCCGACCGCCGTGACACGCGCACGTTGCCGCCTGCCACGGGTGGCGCGAAGGAGTCCGGGGATGGTCGACGTCGAGGTCGCCGCACAGCGTGACGAGCCGGTCACGCCGTCGGCCGAGCCTGCCCTCGACCAGGTCGCCGCCGACGCGTCGGACGCCCCGCACGTGCCCCTCGCGCGCGTCGTGCGGATCGAGTCCGACGACGGCAACGCGGTCGCCGCGGGCTACCTCATCTCGCCGCGCCTCGTGCTCACCGCGCGCCGCGTGCTGGGCCGGAACCTTCCCGTCGCGCGCCTGCGGCCGCCGTCGGGCGGCGTGAC
>NZ_JAAXOY010000882.1 GCF_012396155.1 Cellulomonas septica
GCGACCTCGAGGGAGCGGCTCGCCGCGAGCCTGCTCGACGGCGGTCGTCACCAGGCTCACCACCTCGCTCAGGGCATGGGGTCGAGCAGCTCCAGGGCCTGGTCGTGCAGGAGCCCGTTGCTCACGACCTGCTCGCCGCCCGGCACCCCGCGTCCGACGGCCCGGCCGAGCACGGCTGGCGCAGCGGCATCCGACGCGTCACGTTCGGCGCGATCTCGCCGGGACCCGGCCGCGCCGAGCGCAACCGCCGGTCGCAGTCGGCGTCGGTGCGCCGCACGTTCGACGGGCCCAAGACGATCGTCGTCGTCAACCCCAAGGGCGGCGCGCACAAGACGACCGCCACGATGCTGCTGGCCGCGACGTTCGGCATCCAGCGCGGCGGGTACACGCTCGCGTGGGACAACAACGAGACGCGCGGCACGCTCGGCTGGCGGTCCGCGCACACCGAGCACCAGCGCACCGCGGTCGACCTGCTCAACGCCCTGCCCCGGCTCGGCGGGCGCGCGACCGTGCGCATCGGCGACCTCGACGGCTTCGTCCGGACGCAGGCCGCCGAGCAGTTCGACGTGCTCGCGTCCGACGAGAGCTCGGCGTCGCTGTCCTCCGTCGACGCGGCGTCCTTCGTCGCGCTGCACCAGGTGCTCTCGCGGTTCTACCGGGTGCTCGTCATCGACACGGGCAACAACATGCGCGCCTCCAACTGGCAGGCGTCCGTCGACGCGGCCGACCAGATCGTCGTCGTCTCGACGATCCGCGAGGACACCGCGCAGTCGGCCGCGTGGGCGCTCGACGCGCTGCGCGCCAAGGGCCACGAGGAGGCCGTCCGCAAGGCCGTGACGATCCTGTCCGCGCCGTCGCCCAAGGTCGACAAGGACCTGCGCACGCGGCTGCGCGGCCACTTCGGGGCGCTCACGCGCGCGGTCGTCGAGGTGCCGCACGACAAGGCGCTCGTGTCCGGCGGACCCATCGACTACGAGGCCCTCAACCCGTCGACGCGCGACGCGTGGCTGCGGGCGACGGCGATCGTGGCCGACGGGCTCTGACGGCTCGTCGGGCCGACCGGACGGGCGTGACCCGAGGG
>NZ_JAAXOY010000883.1 GCF_012396155.1 Cellulomonas septica
CGAGCGGACCGGGCGCGGACCCCGGCGGCCACGCCGACCTCCCCGCCTACGCGCACCCGGCGCCGACCCACGTCGAGCCCGACCAGGTCCTCGTCCGGTTCGCTCCGTCCGCGACGCGATCCGCCCAGGGGTCGTCGCTGTCGGCCGCGGGTGCGACCGGTACCGGGGTGCCCGTGCCAGGCACCCGGTACGTCGCGGTCCCGGTCGGTGACGAGGACGCCGAGGTCGTCGCCGCACGCCTCGCCGCCGACCCGCACGTCGCGGCGGTCGAGGTCGACCACGTCCGGCACGCGTTCGGCCGCACCGACGACCCGCTGCTGCGCGACCTGAGCGGCTCGCTCGAGGCGATCCGCCTGCCGCGTGCCTGGGAGGCGAGCACCGGCGAGGGCGTCGTCGTCGCGGTGCTCGACTCCGGCGTCGACACGACGCACGAGGACCTCGTCGCGCAGATGCTCCCGGGCACGGACCTGGTCGACGGCGACGACGACCCGGCCGACCCGAAGGGCCACGGCACGCTCGTCGCCGGGAGCATCGCCGCGACCGGGGACAACGGCAAGGGCGGTGTCGGCGTCGCGTACGAGGCGTCGATCCTGCCCGTCCGGGTGCTCGACACGCTCCTCACCACGACGGACTCGCGCACCGCGGCCGGCATCGCCTGGGCGGTCGCGCACGGCGCCGACGTCGTCAACCTGTCGTTCGGCGCGCCCGAGCCGTCGGCCGTGCTGCTCGACGCGATCCGGTCGGCGGTGGCCGCAGGCGTGGTCGTGGTCGCAGCCGCGGGCAACGAGCGCGACGAGGTGCCGCAGTACCCCGCCGCCTACGCACCGGACGTCGACGGGCTCCTGTCGGTGTCGGCCACGAACGACGCGGGCGCGCTCACCGGCTGGTCGTCGTGGGGGGACACGGTGTCCGTCGCCGCCCCGGGCACGCTGGTGGTCGGACCGCGTCCGGGCGGCTCGTACCAGTGGGGCTGGGGCAGCTCGTTCGCGGCGCCGCTCGTGAGCGGAGCGGCCGCCCTGGTCCTCGCCGGCACCCCGACCCTGTCACCCGCCGCCGTCGAGCAGCGGCTCGTGTCGACCGCGCGCGACGCCGGACCGCGCGGGTACGACCCGTAC
>NZ_JAAXOY010000884.1 GCF_012396155.1 Cellulomonas septica
CGAGGAGGTCGCGGACCGCGAGCCGTCCCGGCCCGCCGGTCTGTACGACGCGGTCCCGTCCTTCGAGGACCTCCTGGGCGGCTGACGCCCGCCTCTCCCCGCGGCCGCCCGACGTCCCCCGGCGGGCGGCCGCCACCGAGACCGCGGCTTCGCGCGGAGTCGGCGACACCCACGTCGCCGGTCCGAGCGGAGGCCGCGGTCTCGTCGCGTCCGGCGTCGGGCCCGGGGCAGGTGCGCCCGGCGCGGCCTGCCAGCGGGGCCGGCTCGCGTCGGACGCGGGACCGGTCAGGCCGAGGTGCGGGCCGGGAGCTCGACGCCGATGCGGAGGGCCTCGACCAGGTCGCGGTAGAGGTCGTCGGTCGCGAGCAGGTCGGTGTGCGTGCCGCGCGCGCGGACCCGGCCGTCCTCCATGACGAGGATCGTGTCCGCGTCGACGACCGTCGACAGGCGATGGGCGACCGTGACGACCGCGCCCGTCTCCGCCGCCGCCCGGATGCAGTCGTGCACCGCCGCCTCCGTGAGCCCGTCGACCTGGGCCGTCGCCTCGTCGAGCAGCAGCACGTCCGGGGACCGCAGCAACGCGCGGGCCAGCGCGATCCGCTGACGCTGCCCGCCCGACACGGACGTCGAGGACAGCGACGTGTCGAGCCCCTCGGCCAGGCCGTCGAACGCGCCGTCGAGCCGGACCGCGCGCAGCACGCGGTCGACCTCGTCCGCGGTCGCGTCGGGCGCGCTGAACAGCAGGTTGTCGCGGATCGTGCCCGGCACGATCGGGGTCTCCTGCTCGACGTAGGCGAACCGCGCCCGCAGCGCGTCGTGGCCGACCTCGGCGAACGGGACGCCGTCGAGCAGCAGCGTCCCGTCCTGGGGCTCGAGGAAGCGCAGCAGCAGCGAGAAGACCGTCGTCTTGCCCGCACCCGACGGGCCCACCAGGGCGGTGTGGCCGCGTCGCGGAATCGTGAACGACACGTCGCGGACCGCGGGCGGCGCGTCGGGACCGTAGGCGGCGGTCACGCCCCGGAGCTCGACGACCGGGACGGACGCGTCGGGCACCGGGCGTGCAGCGGCC
>NZ_JAAXOY010000885.1 GCF_012396155.1 Cellulomonas septica
CGGCGCTCCGCCTCCTCGGTCGTGATGGCGCTCTGGATGCGCGCGGCCTCCCGCTCGGCGGACCCGACGAGCTCCTCGGCGCGGCGCTGCGCGGCGAGCAGCGTGCTCTCGGCCTCGGCGGCGGCGGTGGTGCGGAGCTCCTCGGCCTCGCGGCGCGACGTCGCGAGCAGCTCGGCGACCTCGTTCTCCGCACGGGCGCGCAGCTGGCCGGCGGCGAGCTTGGCGCGGGCGAGGGCGTCGGCGGCCTGCGCGTTCGCCTGCGTGACGACGTCGGACGACTGCTCCTCGGCGGACCTCAGCAGCTGCTCGATGCGCGAGCCGAGCCCGGAGTACGTCGGCCGCTCGGCCTCGCGGAGCTGGCGGTGCGCCTCGGAGAGCTCGCCCGCGACCTGCAGCGCCTTCGCGTCGGCGGCCTCGACCTGCGCGCGCGCGTCCGCGACGGACTTCTCCAGCGAGGAGATCCTGGCGTCGACGGCCTCACGTTCGTAACCACGGAAGTTCACGACCGGGAAGGGGGTGCGGGCATCGGGCACGAGCGGTCCTCCTGGGCTCGTGGGCGCCGGCGCGGCCCCTCCGACGAGGTGCTCGACGGCAGCCGGTGCCCCGCCGGCCAGGATACGCGTGTCGTCCGACCGGACGACGCGGACCCTCGTCCCCGCGACCGGTGGCCGACGGTGCCGACTCGCGCACGGGACCTGCGACGACGTGCCGGTTTCGACCCGTTCCGTCCGCTCTCGTTCGGTCGTGCGCGGCCCCTCTGCCTATCCTGGTTCTTCTCGTCCCGAGAGGATCCTGCGTGCTCAAGCGACTGACCATCGCCCTGCTCGGCGTCGTCGGACTGGTCGTCATC
The DNA here is from genome assembly GCF_012396155.1 of Cellulomonas septica. Classification (GTDB taxonomy): domain Bacteria; phylum Actinomycetota; class Actinomycetes; order Actinomycetales; family Cellulomonadaceae; genus Cellulomonas; species Cellulomonas septica. The sequence goes on from NZ_JAAXOY010000885.1 coordinate 851, forward strand.
GGCCTCGGCATCGCGTCCGCGACGGCGTGGAGGGCCGACGACGTCCTCGTCGCCACGACGTCCGGCGACGCCCGGACGCTCGTCACCGACCCGGGCGTCCTGGAGCTCGGCGGCGACCCCGTGACCGTGACCGTCGAGGCCGCCGACGACGCCCCCGTCGTCCTCGCGGTCGGCCGCGACACCGACGTCGACGGCTGGGTCGGCACCGACGCGCACGACCGCGTGACGGGCCTCGACGGCTGGCACGAGCTCGCGGTCGACG
>NZ_JAAXOY010000886.1 GCF_012396155.1 Cellulomonas septica
GACCCTGCGCGAGCGTCGCGCCGGTCTCGTCGAGCAGCAGGCGCGCCTGGTCGGGGTTGTGCACGACCGACGCGAGCGCCGTCGCCGGGTACCGCGTCTGGAGCGTCTGCAGCGTCGCCCGGGCCGTGTCGACGCGCGCGTGCAGCGCCGCCGCCTCGCGCGCGTGGGCCTCGATCGCGTCGCCGGCCCGCGACTCGACGTCGCGGAGCTCGTCGAACGCCTGCTTCTGCGCGTCGAGGGCCGCGGACACCTGGGCGACCGTGCGGATGATGCGCGTCGCCGTGTCGCGGACCTGGGGCTCGGTGTCGGGGATGTCGTCGTCGAGCGTCTGCCGCAGCCGGAACGCCTCGGTGACCTGCTGCTTCGCGCCCGTGAGCACCTGCTCGAACTCACGCGTCGCGTCGGGCCCGAACTGCGCCTGCGCGAAGCCGAGCTCCTCTTCCGATGAGCGCAGCGCGTCGTCGATGCGGACCAGCGCCGACGACGACCGCTTGTCGAGCTCCGCCGTGGGGAGCGCCGCGAGCTCGTCGACCGGCCCCACGGCCTGCTGCTGCGGGGGCGGTCCGGCCTGCCGGTCCCGGCGGCGGCGCAGGAACGCCGAGAGGAGGAAGAACCCGCCGATGACGACGAGACCGAGCAGCAGCACGCCGCCGAAGCCGAACCCGCCGCCACCGCCCGTGCCTGCGCCCGTCGCGGACGCCCGCAGCGAGTCCGCCGTCGCGACCGCCGCACCCGCCCAGTCGTCCTGCGACAGGTGGTCCTCCGCGGCCGTCGCCGCCGCCTGCACCTCGCCGCTCGACAGGTCGCCCGTCGACTCCGGCACGAGCGCGTAGCGGCGCGCCTCCGTCGCCACGGCCAGCACGAAGTCGGACTCGCCCAGCCCCGACTGCGCGGCGGTCGCCTGCGCCCAGTCGACCGGGTTCTGCCCCCCGAAGTCCGCGACGTACACCACGTACAGGTCGTACGGCGTCGCGGCCGAGAGCTCGTCGAGCGAGGCCTGCACCACGCCCTCCGACCCACCGAGCGCGCCGACCTCGTCCGTGATGTCCGCGGTGATCGAGACCGGCTCCGCGGCGCGCAGCGGCACCGCAGCGGCCGGTGCGGCGGCGAG
>NZ_JAAXOY010000887.1 GCF_012396155.1 Cellulomonas septica
ACCGGCGTCCGGCCCGTACGACGCGCCGCCCGACGACACGGGCGAGGCCGCCGACCTGCCGCCCGCGGGGCTCACGCTCACGTTCGGCTTCGGCCGGTCCCTGTTCGTCGGCACCCCGGCGCCCGACGGCACCCCCGGCACCGACCGGTTCGGGCTCGCGGACCGGCTGCCCGGCGGTCTCCTGGAGCTCCCGCACTTCCCGGGCGACGCGCTCGACCCGGCGCGCAGCGACGGCGACCTGGTCGTGCAGGCGTGCGCCGACGACCCGCAGGTCGCGGTGCACGCGATCCGCAACCTGTCGCGTGCCGCGTTCGGGGCGGCCGCGATCCGGTGGACGCAGCTCGGCTACGGGCGCACGTCGTCGACGAGCACCGCGCAGCGCACCCCGCGCAACCTGTTCGGCTTCAAGGACGGCACCGCGAACGTCAAGGCCGAGGAGCACGACGCCCTCGACGCGCACGTGTGGGTGCCCGAGTCCGCCGCGCAGGACGACGCGGGCGACGGCGTCGACTCGGCGTGGCTGACGGGCGGCACGTACCTCGTCGCGCGGCGCATCCGCATGGTCATCGAGACGTGGGACCGCACGTCGCTGCGCGAGCAGGAGACGCTCGTCGGCCGCACCAAGGGCGAGGGTGCGCCGCTGTCGGGCGGCACCGAGTTCACCGAGCCGGACTTCACGGCGACGGGCCGGGCCGACGCACCGCTCATCGCGACGAACAGCCACGTCCGCCTCGCGCACCCCGAACAGAACGACGGCGTGCGCATGCTGCGCCGCGGCTACAACTTCACGGACGGCAACGACGCGCTGGGCCGCCTCGACGCCGGGCTGTTCTTCCTCGCGTTCGTCCGCGACCCGCGCACGCACTACGTGCCGATGCAGAACCGGCTGTCCGCGCAGGACGGGCTCATGGAGTACCTGCAGCACACGGGGTCCGGCCTGTTCGCGGTCCCGCCGGGCGTGCCCGACGGGTCGCTCGTGCTCGGTGCCGACGGCACGCCCGTGACCACGGACGACAGCCCGTTCGTCGGGTCGGCGCTCTTCGCCTGACGACCGCGCGTGCGCCGTCGCGCGGCGACCTGACGCGGCCCCTCGCGGCGCGACGCG
>NZ_JAAXOY010000888.1 GCF_012396155.1 Cellulomonas septica
CCCCGATCGGCGCCGGCTCGGCCGCCGTGCGGTCCGGCCACGGGCTCCGCGTCCGGGCGCGCGTCGTGCGACGGGGGCCGGGCGACGCGTCGGGGCGCCGTGCTCGGCCTGTCGCGACCCGCCCACGCAGCGCGGAACGCCGCCTCCTGCGCGTCCATCGCGTCGTCGCCGCCGGCGAACGCGGCGTGCAGGAAGTTCTCCCCCGCGGCGTTCTCCTCGAGGCGTCGCACGAGGTAGGAGACGGCGACGTCGAACTCGCTGCGGGCGACGACGGGCGTGTAGAGCAGGACGCTGCCGACGTCGTCGCGCACGGCGCGGGCCTGCGCGGGCGCCATGCCCTGCAGCATCTCGACGTCGAGCGCCTCGGAGACGCCGCGCGCCTGGGCCAGCAGGTGGGCGACGGCGACGTGGTAGACGTTGTGGCTCGCGACGCCGACGCGCAGCGCGCGCGTGCGGGACGGGTCGAGCGCGCGGTCCACGAGCCGCAGGTAGGCGGCGTCGACGAGCGCCTTCGACGGGTACGGCGCCTGCTCCCAGCCGTGCAGCTCGGCCTCGACGCGTTCCATCGCGAGGTTCGCGCCCTTGACCAGCCGGACCTTGAGCCGCGCTCCCCCGGCGTCGACCCGCCGGGCGGCGATGCCGGCGATCTCGTCGTACGCGTCGGCGGCGTCGGGCAGGTAGGCCTGCAGGGCGATGCCGGACGACGCACCGCGCAGCGGCGGGTGCGCGGCGAGCTGCTCGAAGACCTGCACGGTCAGCGCGAGGTCCCGGTACTCCTCCATGTCGAGGTTGACGAACGTGCCGTGCTCCGCGGCCGCCTCGTAGAGCGGCAGGAGGCGCTCGACGACACGGTCGGCGCTGCCCTCGGTGTCCCAGGTGGACAGCTGGCTCGCGACGGCGGACACCTTGACGGACACGTAGTCGACGTCGTCGCGCTCGACGAGCGCCCGGACGCGGGCCAGCCGCGCGGCGGCCTCGTGCTCGCCCAGCACGGCCTCGCCGAGCAGGTTGAGGTTGAAGCTCCGGTGGTCGTCGGCGGCGAACGTCGTGTGCTCGTCGTACTTGCCGGACAGCAGGCCGGACGCGAGGGGCACGCGCGCGATG
>NZ_JAAXOY010000889.1 GCF_012396155.1 Cellulomonas septica
CGCCCGCGGCGACGCACGGGGGGCACGGGCGTCCGCTGGTCGTCGACCTCGGCTCGCTCGGCGGCGGGCACACCGTGGCGCAGGCGGTGAACGCCCGCGGGCAGGTGGTCGGGCGGTCGCTCACGGCCGACGGCCGGTGGCACGCGTTCTCGTGGGAGCACGGGCGGATGACCGACCTCACGCCGACCGCGGAGAACGCCGAGGCGCTGGACGTGAACGACCGCGGACAGGTGGTCGTCCAGATCACGGACCTGGCCGGCGGGCCGTCGCAGTCGGAGCTGCGCACCGGGCGGCGCACGGTGCCGCTCGGCGAGGTGCGGGCGCAGCAGGTGAACGCGAAGGGGCAGGTGGCCGGGGGCGTCCTCACGTTCGACGGCGACTTCAGCTCGAACCCGTTCGTGTGGACCCGCGGGACGCGCGTCGACCTCGGCCCCGTGCCGGGCTTCGCCGGCCCGAGCAGCAGGCTCGTCGACCTCGACGACCGCGGGCGCGTGCTCGGCATCGGCCTGGGTCCCGAGAGCTTCGAGCTCGGCTACCTGTGGTCGGCCGGGACGTTCACGCCGATCGGCGACCCGTTCGTCTTCGGCGGCAACGCCGTCGTCGACCTGTCGGACTCGGGCTGGGTGCTCGGCACCGCGTACCAGGGCGGGCCGTTCCTGTGGCGGGCGGGCGTCCAGACGTGGATCGGCCTGCCGCCGGGGATCGGCGAGGCGCTGCCCGTGGCCGTCGACGAGCACGGCCACGCCGTCCTCAACCTGCGCGCCGACCCCGCGGGGACGGAGCGGGCGTACCTCTGGGACGGCCGTCGCTACCTGCCGCTCGGCCCCGACGACGTCTCGACCCACGCGATGGCGACGGACGACCGGCACCGCGTGGTCGGGCAGTTCACGCCCGCGTCCGACCCGGGCCGGACGAGCGCGTTCCTGCTGGACCGGGGACGCTTCGTCGACCTCGGCGCGGGCATCGACGGCGTCGTCACCGCGCAGGCGGTCGCGGGCCGGTACGTCATGGGCACGGTGCTCGCGCCCGACGGCTCGACGCACGCGCTGCGCTGGACGGTCCGCTGACGCGTCCGGCCCGCGCGTGGACGCGGTCGGCGGCCC
>NZ_JAAXOY010000089.1 GCF_012396155.1 Cellulomonas septica
CGACGATCCACGCCGCGAGCACGAGCCCGCCGCCGACCGGCCCGAGGTCGGGTGAGCCGTCCATGGGACCCGACGACGCGGACGTCGTCAGGAGACCGCCCGCGGTGCCGGGCAGGAGCACGTTCAGGGTGCCGACGACGGTCGGCGCCGCGCCCTGGGCGGGCGCCGCGAGCGACGCGGGGTCGCCGCCGGCCACGAGCGGGTCGCTCGCCATCATGAGCACGATCGGCAGGACCATCACGAGGGTCAGCGCGGTGACCAGCGCCGGGACGGTGCGGCGGAGCAGCGCACCGAGCGCGTGGCCGAGCAGCGCGAGCCCGACGAGGAACAGCACCATGCCGAGCAGGAGCGCGGGGGCGTCGCCCGCGGTCAGGTCCACCGGGAGGTCGCGCGCCGCCGCCGCGGGGAGGATCCCGACCACGCTCGCGACGGTCGTCAGGACCGCGATGCCGAGCGCGAACCCGGCGACGGCGAGGGTCTGCGCGACGAGCACCGGCCACCGGCGCGGCACCGTCGTGTACGTCGAGCGGAACGCGCCCGTGCGGAACTCCCCGGCGCCGACCAGGACGCCCAGCACGAGCGGCCCGAGCTGCGCGAGCATGAGGCCGGACGACAGCGAGTCGATCGGCTGGAACCCCGGGTCCCCCGACGACGCCTGGGCGCTCAGGTACGTGATGACGCCCCCGACGACGACGGTCACGGCGGCGGTCCACCACGGCGAGCGCAGCGAGACGACCTTGGTCCACTCCGACGCGACGACCCGGGCGGACGTCGGCCGGCGCGTGGTCGACGACGCCCCGACCGCACGCGGCGCCGCGGTCGCGGCGCTCATCGCGCACCGCCCGCGGTCGCGTCCGTGCGGTACTCGACCGCGTCGCTCGTGAGCTGCAGGTACGCCTCCTCGAGCGACCCCGACCCGGTGCGGTCGACGATCTCCTGCACCGGCGCGTCGGCGAGCAGGCGGCCGCGGCCGATGATGACGACGCGGTCGGCGCACAGCGCGAGCTCGTGCATGAGGTGCGACGACAGCAGGACGGTGCGTCCCTCAGCCGCGAGCTCGCGCACCAGCCGCCGCACCCACAGCACGCCGTCGGGGTCGAGCCCGTTGACCGGCTCGTCGAGGATGAGCGTCGCCGGGTCGCCGAGCAGCGCCCCCGCGATGCCGAGCCGCTGACCCATGCCGAGCGAGAACGTGCCGGCCCGCCGGCGGGCCGCCGACTCGAGGCCCGTCTGCGCGAGCACCTCCCGCACGCGCGCCTTGCCGATGCCGTGCGTCTGCGCCATCGCGAGCAGGTGCGCGTACGCGGTGCGGCCCGGGTGCACCGAGCGCGCGTCGAGCATGACGCCGACCGCGTGCAGCGGGGCGGGCAGGTCGGCGAACCGGCGGCCGTCGACCGTCGCGTGTCCCGACGTCGCACGTTCGAGCCCGACGACGACGCGCATCGTCGTCGACTTGCCCGCGCCGTTGGGCCCGAGGAACCCCGTGACCGTCCCGGGCCGGGCGGTGAACGTCAGGCCGTCCACCGCCGTCGTGCTGCCGTAGCGCTTGGTCAGCGCGTCCACCTCGATCATCGCGTCTCCTCGTCGTCGGGCCCGTCAGGGCGTCCGTCGACGACGCTACGAATCGGGGCGGGTGCCCCAGCACCGACCGGTGGAGGAGATCGGCGGGACGCGCGGCTCCGCCCACGGGATGAGGGCGTCCCCCGACGACCGGGCGGACACCCCCACGTGCCCGGGGCTCACGCGACGTCGACCCCGGGGCGAGCACTCAGCCCCGGCGCCGCTCCTGCGTCGCCCGGCGCAGCAGCGCGTGCCCGTCGGCGAGCGGGCCGAGGTGCGCGAGCTTGTCGGGGTTGGTGACGCTCCGGATCGCCTGGACCCGGCCGTCGGCGATGTCGAGCGTCATGGTGACCACGACGTTCCCGTCGCCGTCGCGGACGACCACGCCGGGCTGGCCGTTGATCTCCCGCTCGTCGAGCACCGCGCCGACGGCCGCGAGCGACGGCGCGGTCGCGGCGACGAGCCGCGCCACGTGGTCGACGCCGAAGAACATCCCCCGGCCCCACAGCGGACCCTTGCCCCCGGCGTCGGCGACCATCTGCACGTCGGCCGCGAGCAGCTCGCGCAGCGCGTCGACGTCGCCCTCGCGCACCGCGTCGACGAACCGGCTCGCGAGCTCCTCGCGCTCGCGGCGGTCGACCTCGAACCGCGGCCGGCCCGCGTCCATGTGCCGCCGGGCGCGCGAGGCGAGCTGGCGGCAGGCCGCCTCGCTCCGGCCGACGGCGCTCGCGACCTCGGCGACGTCGAAGCCGAAGACGTCCCGCAGCACGAACACGGCGCGCTCGAGCGGGCTCAGCCGCTCCATGAGCACGAGCGCAGCGGTCGACAGCGAGTCGGCGAGCTCGGCCGCGCGCTCCGGCTCCTGGTACGGGTCCTCGAGCAGCGGCTCGGGGAACCACGGGCCGGGGTACGCCTCGCGGCGCACGCGCGCGGACCGCAGCACGTCGATCGAGACGCGCGTGACGATCGCGGAGAGGTAGGACTTGACCGACGTCGGCTCGACACCGGACGCGTCCCACCGCAGCCACGTCTCCTGCACCGCGTCCTCGGCCTCGCCGACGCTGCCCAGCACGCGGTAGGCGATCGAGAACAGCAGGGGGCGCAGCTGCTCGAACTCCTCGGCGGCGTCGCCCTGCTGCTCGGCCCGGGCGCCGGAGCGGACGACCCGTGGGCCGTCGCGCAGGTGCTGCTCGCCGCGCTGGGCTACGCGGTCGCCCCGATGATCGCGGACCGCCACCTGCGCGACGTCCCCCCGATCCCCCTGACGACCGCGTGCCTCGCGCTCTCCGCGCTCGCGTACGCGCCCGTCGTCGCCCTCACGGGCCCGCACCCGTGGCCCTCGACCCCGGCCGTGCTGTCGCTCGCGGCGCTCGGCGCCGTCTGCACGGCCGTCGCGTTCGTGCTCTTCTTCGGCCTGATCGCGGAGGTCGGTGCGGCCCGCTCGACGCTGGTCGCGTACCTCAACCCGGTCGTCGCGGTCCTCCTGGGTGCGCTGGTCCTCGACGAGCCGCTCACCGTGACCGTCGCCGTCGCGACCGCCCTGATCCTCGTCGGCTCCGCGGCCGCGTCGCGCCGCACCTCGGGTCGGGCACCACGCGCCGACGAGCCCGTCGAGGCGGTGCCCGCCGGCGAGGCGAACGTGGCCGTCGGCGCCGCTACGCCTCCACGACCACCGGGATGATCATCGGCCGGCGACGCAGCCGGTTCGACACCCAGCGCCCGACGACGCGACGCATCACCTGCTGCAGCTGGTGCGTGTCGACCGCACCCTGCGCCGCGGCCTCCTCGAGCGCTCGGGTGAGGTCCGGGAGGATGTCCTCGAAGACCTCGTCCTGCTCGGCGAACCCGCGCGCGTGGATCTGCGGACCGGCGAGCACCTTGCCGTCGGCCGAGCTGACCACCGCGAAGATCGAGATGAAGCCCTCGTCGCCGAGGATCCGGCGGTCCTTGAGCTCCGCCTCGGTGATGCCGCCCACGCTCGACCCGTCGACGTACACGTAGCCGCACGGGACCGCCCCCACGACCGACGCCTTGCCGTCGACGAGGTCGACGACGACACCGTCCTCCGCGAGCACGACCCGGTCGGCCGGCACCCCGGTCTGGACCGCGAGCGCCGCGTTCGCGACGAGGTGCCGCACCTCGCCGTGCACCGGCATGACGTTGCGCGGCTTCAGGATGTTGTAGCAGTACAGGAGCTCGCCGGCGCTCGCGTGGCCGGACACGTGCACCTTCGCGTTGCCCGAGTGCACGACGCGCGCGCCGAGGCGGGTCAGCCCGTTGATGACGCGGAACACCGCGTTCTCGTTCCCGGGGATGAGCGACGACGCGAGGATCACGGTGTCGCCGGGGCCGACGGACACCTTGTGGTCGTTGTTCGCGATGCGCGACAGGGCCGCCATCGGCTCGCCCTGCGAGCCCGTGCACATGAGGACGACCTCGTCGTCGGGCAGGGCGTCGACCGCCTTGAGGTCGATCAGCACGCCGTCGGGCACCGTGAGATAGCCGAGCTCGGACGCGATGGCCATGTTGCGGACCATCGAGCGGCCGACCAGCGCGACACGTCGGCCGTGCGCGACGGCGGCGTCGAGCACCTGCTGGACGCGGTGCACGTGCGACGCGAACGACGCGACGATGATCCGCTTGGTCGAGTCCGCGAACACGGAGTCGAGCACCGGGCCGATGCCGCGCTCCTGCGCGACGAACCCGGGCACCTCGGCGTTGGTCGAGTCCACCATGAACAGGTCGACGCCCTGCTCGCCGAGCCGCGCGAACGCCCGCAGGTCGGTGATGCGCCCGTCGAGCGGGAGCTGGTCCATCTTGAAGTCGCCGGTGTGCAGCACGGTGCCCGCGCCGGTGCGGACGGCGACCGCGAGCGCGTCGGGGATCGAGTGGTTCACCGCGACGAACTCGCACTCGAACACGCCGAGCGTCTCCGTCTGCCCCTCGCGCACGGCGAGCGTGAACGGCTGGATCCGGTGCTCCTTGAGCTTCGCCTCGACGAACGCGAGCGTCAGCTGCGAGCCGACCAGCGGGATGTCGCGGCGCAGCCGCAGCAGGTACGGGACGGCGCCGATGTGGTCCTCGTGGCCGTGCGTGAGCACGATCGCCTCGATGTCGTCGAGCCGGTCCCGGATGTAGTCGAAGTCCGGGAGGATCAGGTCGACGCCGGGCTGGTGGTCCTCGGGGAACAGGACGCCGCAGTCGATGACCAGCAGCCGGCCGGCGTACTCGAGGACCGCCATGTTGCGGCCGACCTCGCCGAGGCCGCCGAGGGCGACCACGCGCAGGCCACCGTCGGGCAGCGCGGGGGGCAGGGTGAGCTCGGGGTGGGGGTGGCTCAAAGATCTCTCCTGGGTCAGCGGAGCGCGACGTCGAGCAGCCCGGCGGCGCGCAGGCCGTCCCGGATCGCGTCGACCTCGTCGTCGGTCGCGGGCACGAGCGGCAGCCGCGTGGCACGGGTGGGGATGAGGCCGAGGATCTCGCACGCGGCCTTGGCGGCGACGCCCTGGAAGCCGGCGCCGTTGAGGGCGTCGATCGCGGGGACGACGGCACGGTACAGGCGGAGCGCCTCGGCGTGGTCGCCCGCGTCCCACGCGCGCACGACGGCGGCGAGCTGCGACCCGGCGACGTGGCCGCAGACGCTGACGATGCCGACGGCACCCGCCGCGAGGAGCGTGAGGAGCGCGCCGTCGTCGCCGGAGTACCAGGCGAGGCCGGTGCGCTCGATGACCTTCGTGGCGGTGAACGCGTCGCCGGACGCGTCCTTCATCGCGACGACGCGGTCGTGCGCGGCGAGGGTCGCGATGCTCTCGGGTGCGAAGCGCACGCCGGTGCGGCCGGGGACGTCGTAGAGCATGACGGGCACGTCGGTCGCGTCGGCGATCGCCGTGACGTGCGCGACGAGGCCGGCCTGCGACGGGCGCGAGTAGTACGGGGAGACGACGAGGAGCCCGTGCGCGCCCGCCTCGGCGGCCTGCTCGGCCATCCGGACGGCGTGCGCCGTGTCGTTGGACCCGGCGCCCGCGAGCACGAACGCGTCGTCGCCGACGGCCTCGACGACGGCCTGCACGAGCTCGGCCTTCTCGGGGGCGTGCGTGGTCGGCGCCTCGCCCGTCGTGCCGTTCAGCACGAGGCCGTCGTTGCCCTGCTCGACCAGACGCTTCGCGAGGGTGACCGCCGCACCGAGGTCGACGGCACCGTCGGGGGTCATCGGCGTCACCATCGCGGTGAGCACGGCCCCGAACGGACGGGCGGGCGTGGCGGCGCGGGTCATGCGCTCACGGTACCGCCCGGCGGACCTGCCCAGGTGCCCGGACCACGCCCCGGACCTCCCTCAGCGGCGCACCCACGTGCGGTAGCGGAACCGGACGGCGCCGGACGTCTGCCACTCGCCGGTGGTGTCGTCGGGGTCCTGCTCGCGCCACCGCGCCGGGTCGAGCCGTGGCGCGTGGACGTCCCCGGGGACGTCGAGGTCGACGAGCGTGACCTCCGCCCGGTCGGCGACGGGCACCGCGGCGTCGAGCACCGCGCGCCCGCCGATCACCCACGTCTCGACGTCGCCGACGAGCGCGAGCGCGTCCGCGAAGGAGCGTGCGACCTCGGCCCCGGGCGCCGCGAACGCCGGGTCCCGCGAGAGGACGACGTTGCGGCGCCCCGGCAGCGGGCGGACGCGTGGGGGCAGCGACTGCCACGTCGCCCGACCCATGACGACCGCGTGCCCGGTCGTGAGGCGGCGGAACCGCGCCTGGTCCTCGGGCACGTGCCACGGGATGCGCCCGTCCGCGCCGATGACGCCCGCGGGGGTCTGCGCCCACACCAGGTTCAGGCTCACGGCCGCCATGCTAGGTCGGCGCGACCGACCCGCCCGGGCGGTGGCCGCCCTCCCCGACCGGGAGACGGGCCGACCGGCCGGTCGGTCCGTCGGAGGCCGGCGTCGCGTTCCTGGTGTGCCCGCGCGGCGGTCGGGCGACACTGGACCGATGACGACGACGTCCTCCCACCTGCCCCCCACGGTCGCGGCGCACGTCCCCACGGGCGTCCTCGTCGGCGGAGCGTGGCGTCCCGCGAGCTCGGGGCGCACGTTCGAGGTGTCCGACCCCGCGACGACCGAGGTGCTGTTCGACGTGGCCGACGGCGACGAGCAGGACGCCCTCGACGCGCTCACGGCCGCCGACGACTGCTTCGAGGAGTGGCGCGCCGCAGCGCCGCGCGTCCGCGCCGAGCTGCTGCGCGCCGTGTTCGACACGCTGACGCGCCGCACCGAGGACATCGCGGCGCTCGTCACCGCGGAGGGCGGCAAGCCGCTCGCGGAGTCGCGCGCCGAGGTCGCGTACGCCGCCGAGTACGTGCGCTGGTACTCCGAGCAGGCGGTGCGCGTCGACGGCCTGGCCCGGCGCGCACCCGCGGGGACGCACCACCAGCTCGTTCTGCGGCGTCCCGTCGGTCCCGCGCTGCTCATCGCGCCGTGGAACTTCCCGATCGCGATGATCGCGCGCAAGGTCGCGCCCGCCCTCGCCGCGGGCTGCACCGCCGTCGTGAAGCCCGCGCAGCTCACGCCGCTCACCACGGCGTTCGTCGCGGAGATCGTCCGGGAGGAGCTCGACGCGCGCGACCTGCCGACCGGCGTGCTCAACGTCGTGCCCACGTCGTCCGCACGGACCGTGTCGGGCCCGCTGCTCGCCGACCCCCGGCTGCGCAAGCTGTCGTTCACGGGCTCGACCGAGGTCGGGGCGACGCTGCTCAAGGCGTCCGCGGACCGCATCCTGCGCACGTCGATGGAGCTCGGCGGGAACGCGCCGTTCCTCGTGTTCGACGACGCCGACCTGGACGCCGCGGTCGAGGGCGCCGTGCAGGCGAAGATGCGCAACGCGGGTCAGACGTGCGTCGCGGCCAACCGGTTCCTCGTGCAGGAGGGCGTCGCGGAGGAGTTCACGCGGCGGCTGACGGCGGCGTTCGGCGACCTCGTGGTCGGGCACGGCGCCGAGCCCGGCACGACCGTCGGGCCGCTCATCGAGGCGTCGGCGGTCGACCGCGTCGAGGAGGTCGTCGCCGAGGCCGTCGACGGCGGCGCGCGCGTGCACGTCGGCGGCGAGCGACCGGACCGGCCCGGGTACTTCTACGCCCCGACGGTCGTCGACCGGGTCGACCCCGACGCGCGGCTCGTCCGCGACGAGATCTTCGGCCCCGTCGCGCCCGTCGTGACGTTCGGGTCCGAGGAGGACGGCGTCCGGCTCGCCAACGGCACCCCGTTCGGGCTGGTCGCGTACGCGTACACGCGCGACGTCGGACGCGTCATGCGGCTCGCGGAGGCCCTGGAGACCGGGATGCTCGGCGTGAACCGCGGCATGGTCTCGGACGCCAGCGCACCGTTCGGCGGCGTGAAGTCGTCCGGGCTCGGGCGCGAGGGCGGCGAGGCGGGCCTCGAGGAGTACCTCGAGCCGGTGTACGTCGCGCTCTGAGCGAGCGCGTCGCGGGCATCGCGCGTCGGTGTGCGACAGTGGCGCGCGTGGCACGGGACGACGAGACGCGGGCGGCCGTCCGCCAGGCGGTGTCGGTGTCGGTCGCGACGGGCCTCTACGGCGTGTCCTTCGGCGCGCTCGCGGTCGCGGCCGGGCTGGACCTCCCCCAGACGGCGGCCCTCAGCATCCTCATGTTCTCCGGCGGCTCGCAGTTCGCGTTCATCGGCGTCGTCGGCGCGGGCGGCGCGGCCGGTGCCGCGATCGCGACCGCCGGCCTGCTCGGCGTCCGGAACGGGCTCTACGGTCCGCAGGTCGCGCCGCTGCTCGGCGTGCACGGGTGGCG
>NZ_JAAXOY010000890.1 GCF_012396155.1 Cellulomonas septica
CCGCCCGCCGCGGCGCGCCCGCCACCCGTCCGTTCGACCCGCAGCCGGAGGCCTGACGTGCGCCGCTCCACCACCACCGCGGCCGCTGCCGCCCTGCTGATCCCGCTCCTCGTCGGCACCGCCGGCTCCCCCGCGCTCGCCGCGGGCTCCGGCTCGGGCTCCGGCTCCGGCGACGTGACCGTCACCAACACCGAGACCGTCCAGGCGCGCCTGTCCGCGACCGGCGCGCTCCAGGAGGCGCGCGTCTACGACCAGCTCGCCTTCACCGGCCACGGCAGCGCGACGGTCGAGAACCCGGTGTCGACCAAGGGCCTGCGCAACCTCGACGGCTTCGGCGGCTACCGCGTCGTCGACGGGCGTCTCGTCGCGACGGTCGACGTCGACGGCGAGCGCCGCGCCCGCACCGTCAGCACCTACGACCGCGACCTGCCCCTCACGGTCGAGGTCGAGTACACGCTCGACGGCGAACCCGTGCAGCCCGGCGCCGTCGTCGGCCGCTCCGGCACGCTCGGCGTCCACTACACCGTCACCAACACCACCGGGAAGACGCAGGACGTCACCTACGACGACGGCACCGGCACCGAGGCCACCGCCTCCGCCGAGACCGTCGTGCCGATGATCGGCCAGCTCGTCACCGTCCTGCCGTCCAGCTTCACCGACGTGCGGTCCGACGAGGCGGGCCTGGCCGGCGACGGCCGCGGCGGCACGCGCCTGCAGTTCCAGATGACGCTCTTCCCGCCCATCGGGTCCGCGACCGTCGAGTTCGGCTACACCGCGCAGGTCCGCGGCGCCGTCGTCCCGCCCGCGACCCTCACGTCGATGCCCGTCTCCCCGCTCGACTACCCGTCGTTCAAGGGCGGCGCGGAGAGCTACCGCTCCGGCGCGCAGAAGGGCGTCGACCTCACCGCGGGCGCGACGACGATCGACGACTCCGTCCTCCAGCTCCACGACGGCGCCGCCCAGCTCCTCGCGGGCCTCCTCCAGCTCCGCGACGGCGCCGCGGAGCTCTCCGCGGGCCTCAACGACTCGGCCGCCCCGGGAGCCGCGGAGCTCGCCGGCGGCCTCAACGGCCAGGCCGCGCCCGGCGCGGCGAAGCTGG
>NZ_JAAXOY010000891.1 GCF_012396155.1 Cellulomonas septica
CCGGGCACCCCCGCGTCCGTCGCCCCCGGACGACCCGGACGTGGACCCAGGAGAGCCGTCGGGCGCGGATGGCGGCGGCGGCACGTGCCGGTGCACGCCCGTGTCGGTGCCTCCGCCGTCGGTGTCGCGCAGGTCGACCGTGAGCGGCTGCTGCACGGGCGGACCGAGGACGTCGCCGGGCACGGGCGTGAGGACGGGCACGTCGACGACGACGTCGATCGACGGCTTGAGCTCACCGCCGAGCGCCGACCAGACGTCCGCGAACCCGCGGTCCTCGGGCGGCGGCAGGCCGACGAACAGCGGGACGCGCGCACCCGCGGCGACGAGCCGCTCCTCGAGCACGCGCGCGGGGAGGGCGTCGAACCGCAGCAGGTGCACGAGCACCGCGTCGAGCAGCCGGTGCTCGTCCTCCGGGCGCTGCGTCCACGCGGTGACCAGGTAGGACAGCCGGAAGTGCCGCGGCGGCTGGAACCGGGTCTCGACGACGCCCTCGACCCGGTTCTCGAGGAACCCGCGCGACCGTCGCCGCAGGTCCTCGCGCAGGTCGTACAGGTACATGTCGACCGTGGGCGCGTTCCGGCGCGCGGCCCAGTCCTTCGTCGGGGCGTCCAGCACGACCTCGACGGACGTGCTGTCCACCGCCTCACGGACCAGCGCGCGCAGCGCCTCGTCGACCGAGCCGATCACGCGGTCACCTCCGGAACAGGAAGTCGGGGGCGGCGACCGAGCTCGGGTTCACCAGCAGGTCGGTGTCGACCTCACCGAACAGCGGACCGGGCGACGTGCCGGTCCCGACCAGGCGGCGCGGACCGAGGATCGTGTCGGCGACGACGGGCACGGACGCCTGGAACGACCCGTCGGCCAGCGGGACGTACGGGCCGGGCGCGCTCATGATCCCGGGCGACCACGACAGCCGGACAGGCTCGCCGGGCGGGAACCACCGGCCGTTGACGAACGCGACGCCGCCGGGCCGCAGCACGGTCGGCACGACGAGCAGCTCGGGCGCGCGCACCTCGACGGGTGCGCTCGCGGTGTCGTCGGCGGCGACGGGGTCGGGCGACGACGTGCCGACGACGCCCGTGACGAGCCCGCTCTG
>NZ_JAAXOY010000892.1 GCF_012396155.1 Cellulomonas septica
GGGCGGTTCGGCGACCGGGCCCCGCGCCTCCCATCGCGTCCGCGGCAGGCCCTCGGGCGCCTCGCGCTGGAGCCAGCCGACCAGCCCCTCGCGCACGTAGCACCGCAGGTCGAACAGCGTGGGCGCGTCGCGCGCGCTCGCGAGGACCCGGACCCGCACCGCCCCGCCGACCGCGTCGGTGACCTGCAGGATGCCGACGCGGCCGTCCCACAGGTCCGTCGCCTCGAGCAGCCGGGTGAGCTCGGCGCGCATCGCGTCGACCGGGACTTCCCAGTCGAGGTCCAGCTCGACGGTGCCCAGCAGGTCGGCCTGGCGGCGGGTCCAGTTCTCGAACGGCGTGGTCGTGAAGTGCGTCGACGGCAGGATGAGGCGCCGGTCGTCCCACACGTGCACGACGACGTACGTGAGCGTGATCTCCTCGATCCGCCCCCACTCGCCGTCGACCACGACGACGTCGTCGACGCGGATCGCGTCGGTGAACGCGAGCTGCATCCCGGCGAACAGGTTGGCGAGCGAGCTCTGGGCGGCGAGGCCCGCGACGATCGACAGCAGCCCGGCCGACGCGAGCAGGCTCGCGCCGAAGGTCCGCGCCGACGGGAACGTGAGGAGGATCGCGGCGATCGCGCACACCACGAGCACCGCGACCGTGATGCGCCGGAGCAGCTGCACCTGCGTGCGCACGCGCCGGGCGCGCCGGTTGTCCTCGACGTCGATCCGGTACCGCGCGAGCGCGGCGTCCTCGAGCACGAACGCGAGGCTCCCGACCAGCCACGCGAGCGTGACGATCAGCAGGATGAGCAGCACGTGCTCGACGGTGACGCGCCACGGGGCGGGCTCCGTGCTGAGCCGCAGCGCGACCCACACGCCGACGACGAGCAGCACGGCCCGGGTGGGGCGGCGCGAGCGCCGGGTCAGGTCGGCCGCGACGGCCGAGCGTCGTGCGAGGCGCCGGACGAGCACGCCCACGAGCATCGCGAGGAGGTACGCGGCGACGACGCCAGCCGCGACGGCGAGCACGGGCCCGACGACGTTGCCCACCTCCTCGACGACGGACTCGACGGGGACGGGCGTGGCCTCGGGGGCGGGGACG
>NZ_JAAXOY010000893.1 GCF_012396155.1 Cellulomonas septica
GGGCGCGGCGTTCGGGTCGGCGGGCGTGTACCTGGAGCGGCTCATCACCGCGGCGCGGCACGTCGAGGTGCAGGTGTTCGGCGACGGGCTCGGCCGCGTCGTCACGCTCGGCGACCGGGACTGCTCCTTGCAGCGGCGGCACCAGAAGGTCGTCGAGGAGGCCCCGGCACCCGCGCTGCCCGACGCGGTGCGGCAGCGGATCGCCGACGCGGCCCGCGACCTCGCGGCGTCGGTCCGGTACCGCAGCGCGGGGACGGTCGAGTACGTGTACGACGCCGAGCGCGAGGAGGCGGCGTTCCTCGAGGTCAACACGCGCCTGCAGGTCGAGCACCCGGTCACGGAGGCCGTCTACGGCGTCGACCTGGTCGCGTGGATGATCCGGCTGGCCCAGGGCGACACGAGCACGCTCGACACCCCGTTGCACCCGCGCGGTGCGGCCGTCGAGGCGCGCGTCTACGCCGAGAACCCCGACCGCGACCACCTGCCGTCGGCGGGGACCGTGACCGCGTTCGCGGTGCCCGCCGACGTCCGCGTCGACACGTGGGTCGAGCCCGGCCTCGAAGTGTCGACGCACTACGACCCGCTGCTCGCCAAGGTCGTCGCGTCCGGCGCCGACCGGGAGGCCGCGTGGGCCGCGCTCGACGCCGCCCTCGCCGGGAGCCGGCTCGACGGCGTCGCGACCAACCTCGGCCTGCTGCGCAGCATCGTCCGCACGCCCGAGGTCGCCGAGGCCCTGCACCACACCGGCACGCTCGCGCACGTCCGCGACGCCACGCCCCGCGTCGAGGTGGTCCGGGCGGGCATGCTCACGACGATCCAGGACTGGCCGGGCCGGACGCACCTGTGGCACGTCGGCATCCCGCCGTCGGGCCCGATGGACGACCTGTCGTTCCGCCTCGGCAACCGCGCGCTCGGCAACCCCGAGGGTGCGCCGGGCCTGGAGTGCACGATGGCCGGGCCGGAGCTGCGCTTCGTGACGGGTGCGACCGTGCTGGTCGCGGGTGCGCCGACGCCGGTCGCGGTCGACGGTGCGCCCGTGCCGCAGTGGGAGCCCGTCGACGTGCCCGCGGGCGGCGTCCTGACGGTC
>NZ_JAAXOY010000894.1 GCF_012396155.1 Cellulomonas septica
CCCGCGACCCCCGCTCCGCCCGCGGTCGCACCCGCACCCGCGCCCGCAGACGCGCCCGCACCCGCACCTGCGCCCGAGCCGCCCGTGTCGCTCACCAAGGGTGCCGAGAAGCTCCCCGCACCCATGCGCGAGACGCTCGACCTCCGCAAGCGGCTCGTCACCGTCTCCCTCGAGAAGAAGGGCGCGGCGGGCCTGCGCGCGCGCGTCATCGGCGTGCTCGACGTCTCCGGCTCGACCGCCGGGCTCTACCGGCGCGGCGTGTTCACGCGCGCCGTCGAGCGGATCATGCCCGTCGCCGCCGCCCTCGACGACGACGCCGAGATGCAGATGTTCCTCATGGGCGCACGCGGCGTGCGCGTCGACGACCTCCAGGTCGGCGACCTCCCGCAGTGGCTCGAGCGGTGGACCAGTCGGCGGCCCGTCGAGGCCGGTGGCGTCAACAACGAGCGCGCCGTCATCGACGAGGTCCTGCGCTACGTCGCCACGCAGCCCGCCGACGTGCCGACGCTCGTGCTGTTCTTCCACGACGGCGGCGTCACCGACAACCGCGGCACCGAGGCCGCGATCCGCGCGGCCGTCCCGTCACCGGTGTTCTGGCAGTTCATCGGACTCGGCCGCTCGAACTACGGCATCCTCGCCAGGCTCGACGACCTGCGGGGCCGCGCCGTCGACAACACGGGGTTCTTCGCGCTCGACGACATCGACGCCGTCCCCGACTCCACGCTCTACGACCGGCTCGTGCAGGAGTTCCCCGACTGGGTCCGCGCCTACTACCCGGCCGGCCACCCGGCGCGCGTCGCGGCAGGCCGCTGACCCGGGACCTCCGGACCACCGCCCGCCCTCACCCCCGCGGGACGATGGAGTCGTCGCCCGGCACCACCCGGCGGCGCCCCGCCGACGGAGAGGAGCGGACCATGTCGCACCCCTGGGACGTGACGGTCTACCTGGTCGAGACCCCCGACGCCGCGCGCGGCCCCCTGACGCAGGCCCACGCCGTGCTCGCGAGCGCCGACGGCACGACGCTCGACGGCTACGGCCGCGCGCGCGTGCCGGGGGAGACGGACGACACCACGGCGAGGCA
>NZ_JAAXOY010000895.1 GCF_012396155.1 Cellulomonas septica
TGCCCGCCGAGGACCGGCGCGCCGTGCGCCGTGGTCCGTCGCCCGTGCCGCCGAGGCGTCAGTCCTGGCCGGCGCCCGGCACCTTGTCGATTACGTCCTCGTACTCCGCCGCCCCGGGCAGCTCGCTGGGCGCGTAGATCAGCCGCACGACGCCCGTGGGCAGCGCCTCGGACGCGAGCAGCCGCAGCGGGTAGATCGGCTCGCCCTCGTCGAACAGCCGCTCGCCCGTGCGCGCCGCGACGGGGTGGACCAGCAGGCGCAGCTCGTCGAGCAGCCCCGCCGCGAGCAGCTGGCGCACGACGGAGAGCGACCCGGGCACGAGGATCTTGCCGACGGCCGGGTCGGCCTTGAGCGCGGTCACCGCGGCGACGAGGTCCCCGTCGACCCGCTCGACGTTGCGCCAGCCGAGGTCCTGGTCGCCGCGCGTCGCGACGACCTTGCGGGTGTCGCCGAGCGTCGCCGCGAACGGCGCGTCGTCGCCGCCGGCCGCCTCCCGGTCCGGCCACGCGCCGGCGAAGCTGTCGTACGTGACGCGCCCGAGCAGCAGGACGTCGACGTCCTCGTAGTCCTCGCCGACCGCCTGGCCCATCCGCTCGTCGAAGTACGGGAAGTGCCACGCCGGGTCGATCTCCGCGACACCGTCGAGGGAGATGAACAGGGTCGAGACGAGCGTCGCCATGGCGTCCTCCGCGGTCGGGGCCGCACCCGGATGCGCGACCACCCGGACGATCAGACCACGGACGGCGGGGCCGGGACGACCCCTCGACGGTTGCGACCAGGGCGGGGACCCGGCGGCGGCGGTCCGGGCACGGCTGCCGTCGGCATCGTGTGCTCGGTCCACTCGCGCCCGTCGAACCACCGGTGCTGCCCGCGCCGACGCGTGTCGGGGTACCAGCCCGCGGGGATCCTCCTTCTGGCCATGAGTTCCCCGTCGGCCGGAACGCCCCGCGACTTGAGGGTTCTCGCCGTCCTGGCCGGCGTGCGTCCGCCCCGGACGCGCCTGCCGCGGGCCGCGTCGACGCCCCACCGGCGGGCTTCGCGACGTGGGACGCGTGGCGCCGGCACCGCTGGAGA
>NZ_JAAXOY010000896.1 GCF_012396155.1 Cellulomonas septica
TGATCGCGCCGGGGCGGATCTCGAAGGACACCGCGTCGAGCGCGGTCGTCGTGCCGTAGCGGGCGGTGAGGTCGCGGACCTCGACGCCGAAGCCGGTCATCGGGCACCTGCCTGGGGGGTGTCGGTGCTGGACCGCGCGATGGTCGACCTGCTCTCGCTGTACCGCGACGTGCTGGTCGTGCAGCTGGGCGCGGGCGTCGAGCTCGTCAACGTCGAGCACGCGGAGGGGGTCCGCACGCTCGCCGCGCAGAGCACGCCCGAGCAGACGCTGCGGCGCATGGACGCCGTGGGGCAGGCGCGCACGCGCATCGCGGGGAACGTCGCGCCGCTGCTCGCGGTCGAGGCGATGGCGATCGCGCTGCGACCGCAGGGCTGACCGGTGCTGCCCGTCGGCGCGGGCGACGAGCGAGGGAGGGGACGCGGTGGCGCTGCTCTATGCCGGGATCACGTCGCTCGACGGGTACACCGCCGACGCGACCGGCGCGTTCGACTGGGCGCGCCCGCCCGAGGACGTGCACGCGTACGTCAACGACCTCGAGCGACCGGTCGGCACCTACCTGTACGGCCGGCGCATGTACGAGGTCATGCAGTTCTGGGAGACCGCGCACACGCTGCCCGACGCGCCCGACGTGATCCTCGACTACGCGGCCGTCTGGCAGGACACGGACAAGGTCGTGTACTCGTCGACGCTCGACGCGGTGACCACGGCCCGCACGCGCCTGGAGCGGACGTTCGACCCGGTGGCCGTGCGCGCCTTCGTCGAGGCGTCGCCCGCGGACGTGTCGATCGGCGGCCCGACCCTCGCGGCGCACGCGCTGCGAGCGGGTCTCGTCGACGAGGTGCTGGTGTTCGTCGTCCCGGTCGCGGTCGGCGGCGGCACGCGGTTCCTGCCCGACGGCCTGCGCCTCGACCTGCGCCTGGTCGAGGAGCGCGCCTTCTCCGAGGGCGTGGTCCATCTGCGGTACGCACGGCGGGCATGAGCCGGACCGCACAGGCGTGCCGACTACCGTAGGCGCGTGCCCGTGACGACCGCCTCGCCCCGACCGTCCGCCGCCCCCGCCCTC
>NZ_JAAXOY010000897.1 GCF_012396155.1 Cellulomonas septica
GCGGCTGCGGCTGCCGCGCGGGGCGGCCGCGGGCCTCGCCGTGGTCGCGCTCGTCGCGGTCGTCGGCACGCTGCTCGGGCTCGCCGGGCGGTCCGTCGTCCGCGGGATCGGCGACCTGTGGTCGCAGGCGTCGCAGGGCGTCGACAAGATCCTCGACTGGCTCGCGACCGGCCCTCTCCAGCTGTCCACCGACGACATGCAGACGTGGGTCGACCGCATCCAGGAGTCCGCGTCGGGCGCGTCGTCGAGCGTGCTGTCCGGCGTGGTGACCGGCGCGACGACCGTCGGGCACGTCCTCGCCGGCGCGATCATCGCGCTGTTCTGCACGTTCTTCTTCCTGCTCGACGGCCGCACCATCTGGGCGTGGGTCGTCGGGCTGCTGCCGCGCGGCTCGCGCGAGCACGTGCACCAGGCGGCCCGGCGCGGCGTCGTCACGCTCGGCGCGTACACGCGCACGCAGATCCTCGTCGCCGCGGTCGACGCGGTCGGCATCGGCGTCGGTGCGGCGATCCTCGGTGTCCCGCTGGCCCTGCCGCTCGCGATCCTCGTGTTCCTCGGGTCGTTCGTGCCGATCGTCGGCGCCGTGGTCACGGGCTCCATCGCCGTGCTGGTCGCGCTCGTCGCGCAGGGTCCCGGCGCGGCGCTCATCATGCTCGCGATCGTCCTCGGCGTGCAGCAGCTCGAGGGGCACGTCCTGCAGCCGTTCCTCATGGGCCACGCCGTGTCGCTGCACCCCGTCGCGGTGCTGCTCTCCGTGGCCGCCGGCTCGTTCGTCGCCGGCATCCTCGGCGCGCTGTTCGCCGTGCCGATCGCGGCGGTCCTCAACACGGTCGTCCTCTACCTGCACGGGCACGACAAGTTCCCCCAGCTCGGCACGCACGACCACGTCCCTGTGCGCGGACGCGGCCACCCCGTGCTCGACCGGGCCGTCGCGCAGGTCGCCGAGCGCGAGTCGGAGCGCGACGCGACCGAGCGGACCGACGAGGAGCTCGGCGCCGGCCAGGCGACCGGTGAGGACGAGGCCGCGACCGTCCAGGGAGCCGACGACCGGCCCAGCCGGGG
>NZ_JAAXOY010000898.1 GCF_012396155.1 Cellulomonas septica
GTCGTCGCCCCGGCCGGGACCGGGCAGCCGCCCGTGCCCGGCGTCGCTCCCGCGCACTGACCCACCGCCCCGCCGCCCGGCGACGCCGGGCACCACCCGAGGAGGACCTCTTGGACGACACGTCGAACGTGGGCACGATCGCCTTCTACCTGGTCGCGGGGCTCGTCCTGCTGTTCCTCGTCGTCGCGCTGGTCCGCTCGGTGCGGATCGTGCCGCAGACCGTCGCGATCATCGTCGAGCGCCTCGGCCGCTACTCGCGCACGCTCGACGCGGGCCTGCACCTGCTGATCCCGTTCGTGGACCGCGTGCGCGCGGGCGTCGACCTGCGCGAGCAGGTCGTGTCGTTCCCGCCGCAGCCCGTGATCACCTCGGACAACCTCGTGGTGAGCATCGACACGGTCATCTACTTCCAGGTCACCGACCCGAAGTCCGCGGTCTACGAGATCGCGAACTACATCACCGGCATCGAGCAGCTCACGGTCACCACGCTCCGCAACGTCATCGGGTCGATGGACCTCGAGCAGACGCTCACGAGCCGTGACCAGATCAACGGCCAGCTGCGAGGCGTCCTGGACGAGGCGACCGGCCGCTGGGGCATCCGCGTCAACCGCGTCGAGCTCAAGGCGATCGACCCGCCCGCCTCGGTGCAGGGCTCGATGGAGCAGCAGATGCGCGCCGAGCGTGACCGTCGTGCCGCGATCCTCACCGCCGAGGGCGTCAAGCAGTCGCAGATCCTCACGGCGGAGGGCGAGAAGCAGGCCGCGATCCTCCGCGCCGAGGGTGCCGCGCAGGCCGCGATCCTCACCGCCGAGGGTGAGGCGCGCGCGATCCTCCAGGTCTTCGACGCGGTCCACCGCGGCGACGCCGACCCCAAGCTGCTCGCGTACCAGTACCTGCAGATCCTGCCGAAGATCGCCCAGAGCCCGTCGAGCAAGATGTGGTTCCTGCCGTCGGAGCTCACGGGCGCCCTCGGCCAGCTGGCGCGCGGGTTCAGCGGTGCCGGCGACACCGGCGGCCCGTCGCGGCCCGCGGGCGAGTCGCCGCTCGGCGAGGACCTGCC
>NZ_JAAXOY010000899.1 GCF_012396155.1 Cellulomonas septica
TCGACGTCGCCCCCGCGCCCGGCTCGGCGCCGGCGGTGTACGCCGAGGACGCGACCGCGGGGGCCGTGGGCCTCGCGGGGCAGTTCCGCTTCTCCGCGTCGGCGGCCGACGGTGTCGTGGCGTTCGACTACGCGGTCGCCGGTGTGCGCGACCGTGTCCGCGTCGCCGCCGGTGAGTCCGGCGCCACGGTCTCGTGGACCCCGACGGTCGACGGTCCGACGGCGCTGACCGTGCAGGCGGTCGACGCGGCGGGCAACCTCGGCTCGGAGCGGCTCTACCGCTTCACCGTCGGCACCCCGACGGCCGAGCTGCCCGCGGACGCGCGGTGGACGCTCGACGAGGGCGCGGGTGCGATCGCCGAGAGCGCGACGCCGAGCGGCCGCGGTCCGGTGCTGACGCTGTCGCCGTCGACGACGTGGACGGGCGGTCTGATGGCCGACCTCCTCGGTGAGGACGACGACCGCGCGCTGCTGCTCGACGAGTCCGGCGACGGGGCGTCGACCACTGGTCCGGTGCTGGACACCGCGTCGAGCTACTCGGTGGTCGCGGTCGTCCGGGCCGACGGCTCCGGGGCGGGCACGGTCGTGAGCCAGGACGGCGCCGGTGGGCCGGCGTTCACGCTCGGGCAGAGGACCGACGGGTGCGCCGACGGCCTGACGTCGTGCTGGGCGTTCGGCGTGGCCGGTGAGGGCACCTCGGAGACGGTCGGGACGTCGGCGGTCCCGGTCGTCCCGGGCGCCTGGGTGGCGCTCGTCGGCATCCGCGACGCGGCGACGGGGACGGTGCGGCTCGACGCCTGCTCGTTCGGCACCGCCGACGAGCCCGGCGACTTCAGCGTCGTCACCGGTGCCGCGCAGCCGGTCGGTGCGACGCCGGCGTCGGCCGGGCCGTTCCGGATCGGGACGACCTCCGGCGACGCGTGGGCAGGTGCGGTCGGCGGGGTCCGGACCTACGCGAAGGCCGTGGGTGCCCCCGAGGAGCGGATCGTCTGCAGCTCGGGCGTCTGACGCGGTCGGGCAGGGGCCGGGCGCGTCGCGTCGCGAGACGCCGCCGCG
>NZ_JAAXOY010000009.1 GCF_012396155.1 Cellulomonas septica
CGCAAGCGTTGTCCGGAATTATTGGGCGTAAAGAGCTCGTAGGCGGTCTGTCGCGTCTGCTGTGAAAACCTCAGGCTCAACCTGGGGCTTGCAGTGGGTACGGGCAGACTAGAGTGCGGTAGGGGTGACTGGAATTCCTGGTGTAGCGGTGGAATGCGCAGATATCAGGAGGAACACCGATGGCGAAGGCAGGTCACTGGGCCGCAACTGACGCTGAGGAGCGAAAGCATGGGGAGCGAACAGGATTAGATACCCTGGTAGTCCATGCCGTAAACGTTGGGCACTAGGTGTGGGGCTCATTCCACGAGCTCTGTGCCGCAGCAAACGCATTAAGTGCCCCGCCTGGGGAGTACGGCCGCAAGGCTAAAACTCAAAGAAATTGACGGGGGCCCGCACAAGCGGCGGAGCATGCGGATTAATTCGATGCAACGCGAAGAACCTTACCAAGGCTTGACATACACCGGAAAAGTGCAGAGATGTGCTCCCCGTAAGGTCGGTGTACAGGTGGTGCATGGTTGTCGTCAGCTCGTGTCGTGAGATGTTGGGTTAAGTCCCGCAACGAGCGCAACCCTCGTCCCATGTTGCCAGCGGGTTATGCCGGGGACTCATGGGAGACTGCCGGGGTCAACTCGGAGGAAGGTGGGGATGACGTCAAATCATCATGCCCCTTATGTCTTGGGCTTCACGCATGCTACAATGGCCGGTACAAAGGGCTGCGATACCGCGAGGTGGAGCGAATCCCAAAAAGCCGGTCTCAGTTCGGATTGGGGTCTGCAACTCGACCCCATGAAGTCGGAGTCGCTAGTAATCGCAGATCAGCAACGCTGCGGTGAATACGTTCCCGGGCCTTGTACACACCGCCCGTCAAGTCACGAAAGTCGGTAACACCCGAAGCCGGTGGCCCAACCCTTGTGGGGGGAGCCGTCGAAGGTGGGACTGGCGATTGGGACTAAGTCGTAACAAGGTAGCCGTACCGGAAGGTGCGGCTGGATCACCTCCTTTCTAAGGAGCATCTGGCACCGGGTTCGCCTGTCATGGGTGGGCTTGTGGTGTCCAGGCCCACGCCCCGGCCGAACGTGTCGGGGGTGGTGCTCGAGGGTGGAACATCGACTACGGCCGGCTTGGTTCCGGTGGCTCCTAGTACGCCTGCAGCTCGTCTGCGGGGAGGGAACGGAGGTCCACACCGGGTGACCTGGGTCGGCCTGGCACGCTGTTGGGTCCTGAGGGAACAGCCGTCAAGGTTGGGATCTCGGGGTCGGTGCGCGCACCTGATCTGCCTGCGGGTGGGTGGGTGCGCGTCGGCCTGCGGGCCGCCTGGTCCAGTGAACCGTCCACCGCGTGGTGGGTAGGCGCTCGGACGGATACAGGTGAGTCACCCGGTCGTAGCTTGAGAACTGCACAGTGGACGCGAGCATCTTTGAATGATCTTTGTGGTCAAGTTTATAAGGGCACAGGGTGGATGCCTTGGCACTAGGAGCCGAAGAAGGACGTGGTAGCCTGCGATAAGCCTCGGGGAGTTGGCAAACGAACCGTGATCCGAGGATGTCCGAATGGGGAAACCCCGCACGAGTCATGTCGTGTGACCCGCACCTGAATATATAGGGTGTGTGGAGGGAACGCCGGGAAGTGAAACATCTCAGTACCGGCAGGAAGAGATATTCCGTGAGTAGTGGCGAGCGAAAGCGGATCAGGCCAAACCGTATGCGTGTTCAAGCCGGCAGGCGTTGCGCATGCGGGGTTGTGGGACCTCTTCGCTGGTTCTGCCGAACCAGCAGGGAGTCAGAAAGTCGCGTCATAGTCGAAGGGCATTGAAAGGCCCGGCACAGAGGGTGGTACCCCCGTAGACGAAATGGCGTGGCCTCCCGAGAGGGATCCCAAGTAGCTCCGGGCCCGAGAAACCTGGAGTGAATCTGCACAGACCACTGTGTAAGCCTAAATACTACCTAGTGACCGATAGCGGACAAGTACCGTGAGGGAAAGGTGAAAAGTACCCCGGGAGGGGAGTGAAATAGTACCTGAAACCGTGTGCCTACAAACCGTCGGAGCCTCCCTAGCAGGGGTGACGGCGTGCCTTTTGAAGAATGAGCCTGCGAGTTAGTGGTACGTGGCGAGGTTAACCCGTGTGGGGAAGCCGTAGCGAAAGCGAGTCCGAACAGGGCGATTCAGTCGCGTGCTCTAGACCCGAAGCGGAGTGATCTAGCCATGGGCAGGGTGAAGCGCGGGTAAGACCGCGTGGAGGCCCGAACCCACCAGGGTTGAAAACCTGGGGGATGACCTGTGGTTAGGGGTGAAAGGCCAATCAAACTCCGTGATAGCTGGTTCTCCCCGAAATGCATTTAGGTGCAGCGTCACGCGTTTCTTGCCGGAGGTAGAGCTACTGGATAGCCGATGGGCCCCACCAGGTTACTGACGTTAGCCAAACTCCGAATGCCGGTAAGCCAGAGCGTGGCAGTGAGACTGCGGGGGATAAGCTCCGTAGTCGAGAGGGAAACAGCCCAGACCACCAGCTAAGGCCCCTAAGCGTATGCTAAGTGGGAAAGGATGTGGAGTTGCACAGACAACCAGGAGGTTGGCTTAGAAGCAGCCACCCTTGAAAGAGTGCGTAATAGCTCACTGGTCAAGTGATTCCGCGCCGACAATGTAGCGGGGCTCAAGCATACCGCCGAAGCTGTGGCATTCACACGTTAGACAAGCCTTCGTGGTTCAGTCGTGTGGATGGGTAGGGGAGCGTCGTGTGGCGGGCGAAGTCGCGGGGTAACCCAGCGGTGGACGCCACACGAGTGAGAATGCAGGCATGAGTAGCGAATGACGGGTGAGAAACCCGTCCGCCGAATGACCAAGGGTTCCAGGGCCAGGCTAATCCGCCCTGGGTAAGTCGGGACCTAAGGCGAGGCCGACAGGCGTAGTCGATGGACAACGGGTTGATATTCCCGTACCGGCGAAGAACCGCCCATACCGAGCCCGGTGATGCTGACCGTCCGAGCCGGCCCACCGCACCTTCGGGTGCACCGGGCCGGGGAGCACGGGACCCGAACCGGTAGTAGGTAAGCGTGTTAACAGGGGTGACGCAGGAAGGTAGCCAAGCGTGGCGATGGTAGTCCACGTCCAAGGTCGTAGGGCGAGGTGTAGGCAAATCCGCACCTCACGAGCCTGAGAGCTGACGGTGACCGCGAACGCGGGAATCTGGTGATCCTATGCTGCCAAGAAAAGCCTCGACGCGAGGTTCTAGCCGCCCGTACCCCAAACCGACTCAGGTGGTCAGGTAGAGAATACCAAGGCGATCGAGAGAATCGTGGTTAAGGAACTCGGCAAAATGCCCCCGTAACTTCGGGAGAAGGGGGGCCTGAAGCGTGAACCGACTTGCTCGGGGAGCGTGAAGGGCCGCAGAGACCAGGGAGAAGCGACTGTTTACTAAAAACACAGGTCCGTGCGAAGTCGCAAGACGATGTATACGGACTGACGCCTGCCCGGTGCTGGAAGGTTAAGAGGACGGGTCAGCCGCAAGGCGAAGCTCAGAATTTAAGCCCCAGTAAACGGCGGTGGTAACTATAACCATCCTAAGGTAGCGAAATTCCTTGTCGGGTAAGTTCCGACCTGCACGAATGGCGTAACGACTTCTCCGCTGTCTCAACCGCGAACTCGGCGAAATTGCACTACGAGTAAAGATGCTCGTTACGCGCAGCAGGACGGAAAGACCCCGGGACCTTTACTATAGCTTGGTATTGGTGTTCGGTGCGGCTTGTGTAGGATAGGTGGGAGACTGTGAAGCCGGCACGCCAGTGTCGGTGGAGTCAACGTTGAAATACCACTCTGGTCGCTCTGGACATCTAACCTCGGTCCGTGATCCGGACTAGGGACAGTGCCTGGTGGGTAGTTTAACTGGGGCGGTTGCCTCCTAAAATGTAACGGAGGCGCTCAAAGGTTCCCTCAGCCTGGTTGGCAATCAGGTGGCGAGTGCAAGTGCACAAGGGAGCTTGACTGTGAGACTGACAGGTCGAGCAGGGACGAAAGTCGGAACTAGTGATCCGGCGGTGGCTTGTGGAAGCGCCGTCGCTCAACGGATAAAAGGTACCCCGGGGATAACAGGCTGATCTTGCCCAAGAGTCCATATCGACGGCATGGTTTGGCACCTCGATGTCGGCTCGTCGCATCCTGGGGCTGGAGTAGGTCCCAAGGGTTGGGCTGTTCGCCCATTAAAGCGGTACGCGAGCTGGGTTTAGAACGTCGTGAGACAGTTCGGTCCCTATCCGCTGCGCGCGCAGGAAACTTGAGAAGGGCTGTCCCTAGTACGAGAGGACCGGGACGGACGAACCTCTGGTGTGCCAGTTGTTCCGCCAGGAGCACGGCTGGTTGGCTACGTTCGGAAGGGATAACCGCTGAAAGCATCTAAGCGGGAAGCCTGCTTCAAGATGAGGTTTCCACGGGACTCGTCCCGAGAGGCACCCCGCTAGACCACGGGGTTGATAGGCCGGATGTGGAAGAGGGGACCAACGACCCTCGCAGCTGACCGGTACTAATAAGCCGACAACTTCACCACCCATTCATTGCTACGCGTCCACTGTGCGGTTCCCGAGAGACGAACGGGAACCCGTTTGACAACTCGACAACGTTACGGCGGTCATAGCGAAGGGGAAACGCCCGGTCCCATTCCGAACCCGGAAGCTAAGCCCTTCAGCGCCGATGGTACTGCACTCGCCAGGGTGTGGGAGAGTAGGACGCCGCCGGACACCATTCAGAAAGAGCCACCCCATCGCTGGGGTGGCTCTTTCTGTTTTCCGGAAGCAGCGCGGGGCCGACCGCGTCGCCGAGCGTCGGCGCGGGCATCGGCGGTTTCCCGGTGCGAGGGCAGGATTGGAACGGTGTCGGACGGCGCTCAGTGTTGCTGAAGCCCCTGGCCCACGGTGGCCGTCGCGGTCGCCGGCCGGCGGGTCGGGCTTGGAGTGACGGGGGTGTCGCGTCGGGTCCGACGCGTCGTGCCTGTCGCCGGCTGGTCGGGCAGGGTGGGCGCATGGTGAGGGACGACGACTGTGTGTTCTGCCTGATCGTGGCCGGCGAGCTCGAGTCGAGCCCGGTGTACGAGGACGGCGACGTCCTCGCGTTCATGGACCTGCAGCCGGTGACCACCGGGCACCTCCTGGTCGTCCCGAAGGAGCACCGGCCCTACCTCGCCGACGTCGGCGTGGGCCTCGGGGCTGCTGTGTTCCGGGCGGGGCAACGGATGGCAGCCGCGCTGCGTGCATCGGAGCTGCCGTGCGACGGCGTCAACCTGTTCCTCGCGGACGGCGAGGCTGCGTTCCAGGAGGTCTTCCACCTCCACCTGCATGTCTTTCCGCGGACGCCGGGGGACGGATTCCGGATCTCGGCCGACTGGCGCGTTCGACCACGTCCCGAGCTCGACGAGGCCGCTGCGCGAGTGCGTGCGGGACTCAGGGCGTCGCCCGCGTGACGACGCCTCAGGTCCGGCGTGGATGAGCAGAGGTCCGGCATGGATGCGCAGCCGCGGTCGCGCGGATGGCGTGGGTCCCGCGTCGCGGTGCGGGTGCGACGCGGGTGCGGCGCGCGTGTGGTACGGGTGTGGTGTGGTGTGGTGTGGTGCGGGGTCAGGCGGGGGTGGTGTCCTCGGCGACGAAGATGACCGCGCCGAACGGGGGGATGCGGACCGAGGCCGAGTAGGGGCGGCCGTAGTGGGGGACGGGCTCGGCGTCGACGGCGCCGAGGTTGCCGACGCCCGAGCCGCCGTAGCTCTCCGAGTCGGAGTTGAAGGCCTCACGCCAGCGCCCGCCCGACGGGAGGGCCAGGCGGTAGTCCTCGTGGGGGACGCCGGCGAAGTTGATCACGACCGCGGCGGGCGGGCCGTCGACGGCCTTACGGAGGTACGCGAGCGTGTTGCGGTCGGCGTCGTTCGAGTCGATCCACTCGAAGCCCTCGGGGGAGTGGTCGAGCTCCCAGAGGGCCGGGTTCTCGCGGTAGACGCGGTTGAGGTCGCGGATGCTGTCGCGTACCCCGGCGTGCAGGGAGTCGTCGAGGGCGTGCCAGTCGAGGGAGCGCGACTCGGCCCACTCGGTCTGCTGCGCGAACTCGCTGCCCATGAAGAGCAGCTGCTTGCCGGGGTGGGTCCACTGGTAGGCGAGGAGTCCGCGGACACCGGCGAGCTTCTGCCAGTGGTCGCCGGGCATGCGCTCGTACAGGGAGCCCTTGCCGTGGACGACCTCGTCGTGCGAGATGGGGAGCACGAAGCGCTCGGAGTAGGCGTACACCATCGAGAACGTGACCTCGTGGTGGTGGTACCGCTTGTGGATGGGCTGCTCCGAGGCGTAGCGGAGCGTGTCGTTCATCCAGCCCATGTTCCATTTGAGGCCGTACCCGAGGCCGTTGCCGTCGGTGGGGGCGGTGACGCCGGGCCACGCGGTGGACTCCTCGGCGATCATGAGGATGCCGGGCGCGCGCTTGTACGCGGTTGCGTTGGCCTCCTGCATGAAGGAGATCGCGTCGAGGTTCTCGCGGCCACCGTACTTGTTCGGGCGCCACTGGCCCGGGCGGCGTGAGTAGTCGAGGTAGAGCATCGAGGCGACGGCGTCGACGCGCAGACCGTCGACGTGGAACTCCTCGAGCCAGTAGACGGCGTTCGCGACGAGGAAGTTGCGGACCTCGGACCGGCCGAAGTTGAAGACGTACGTGCCCCAGTCGGGGTGCTCGCCGAGCAGCGGGTCGGGGTGCTCGTAGAGCGGCGTGCCGTCGAACTGCGCGAGGGCCCACTCGTCCTTGGGGAAGTGCGCGGGGACCCAGTCGATGATGACGCCGACGCCGGCGCGGTGGAGGGTGTCGACCAGGAACTTGAAGTCGTCGGGGTGGCCGAACCGGGAGGTCGGCGCGAAGTACGACGACACCTGGTAGCCCCACGACCCGCCGAACGGGTGCTCGGAGACGGGCAGGAACTCGACGTGCGTGAACCCGAGGTCGACGACGTACTCGGTGAGCTGGTGCGCGAGGTCGCGGTAGGACAGGCCCTGGCGCCACGAACCGAGGTGCACCTCGTAGATGCTGAGCGGGCCGGTGTGCGGGTCGCGCTGGGTGCGGGCGGTCATCCACTCGTCGTCGGACCACGCGTGGCTCGTCTCGACGACGACCGAGGCCGTCGCGGGCGGGACCTCGGTGCCTCGGGCCATCGGGTCGGCCTTCTGCCGCCAGGAGCCGTCGCGGCCGAGGATCTCGAACTTGTAGCGCGAGCCGGCGCCGACGCCCGGCGCGAAGATCTCCCACACGCCGCTGTCGCCCAGCGAGCGCATCGCGTGCGTCGCGCCCTGCCAGTAGTTGAAGTCGCCGACGACGCGCACGGCCTGCGCGTTGGGCGCCCACACGGCGAACGACGTGCCCTGGACGTCGCCCAGGACGCCGGGGTAGCTGCGGACGCGCGCGCCGAGGACGGTCCACAGCTGCTCGTGGCGGCCCTCGCGGATGAGGTGGCGGTCGAGCTCCTGGACGGTGGGCAGGAAGCGGTACGGGTCGTCGCCGAGGTGCACGTCGTCGCCGTACGTGACCTCGATGCGGTAGTCGGGCACGTCGGTGCCCGGGAGGACCGCGACCCAGATGCCGTCCTGCTCGTGCTGCGCGGGTACGCGGGTGTCCGCCGTGATGACGACGACCTTGTCCGCGAGCGGGCGCAGCGAGCGGATCGTGACGCCGCCGTCGCCGACGTGCGGGCCCAGCACCCCGTGCGGGTCGTAGTAGCTGCCGTGCGCCACCGCGCTCAGCGTGCCGGAGTCGACAGGGACCGGGGCGGGCGCCGTGCTCATCCTCCTACCCAACCACCCGTGACGCGTCTGCGCAGGTGGACGCCTTGCGGCGCAGGTCACGCAGGGGTGTCAGGGCGTCCGGGCGGGCGGTGCGGTGGTCCCGCGGGTGACGAGCCGGGGCTGCGGTGCGGTGTACGAGGTGACGGGGCCGTCGGCGAGCAGGTTGAGCACGCAGTCGGCGACCTGGACGCCCATCGCGTGGACGTCGAGGCTCATCGCGGACAGGGCGGGACTGGCGAGGCGGCAGAGGGCCGAGTCGTCCCAGGCGAGCAGCGAGAGGCGCTCGGGGACGGGCACGCCCATCTCCGCGGCGACGCGCAGGCCGGAGATGGCCATGACGTCGTTGTCGAAGATGATCGCGGACGGCGGCGAGCCGCGGCCCAGCAGCGCGCGCGTCGCGCGGGTCGCGGACTCCTCGCCGTAGTCGCCCTCGACGACGCTGCCCTGCGCGCCCAGGCGCGCGCACTCGGCGACGAACGCCTCGGTCCGGGCCTGGGTGTGCGCGAGCGTGCGCGGCCCGGAGACCCGCGCGAGGCGCAGGTGTCCGAGGCCGACGAGGTGGCCGACGGCGTCGCGCATCGCCTGGCCGTTGTCGATCCAGACGTTGGCGAACGGCAGGTCGGGCGTCGGTCCGCCGACGACGACCGTCGGGATGCCGAGCTCGCCCAGCACCGCGAGCCGGTGGTCCTCGAGCGCGAGGTTGACGACGACGACCGCGTCGACCAGCTTGCCCTCGCCCCAGCGCCGGTAGGCGGCGATCTCCGCGTCGTGGTCGGGGACGACGTGCAGCAGCAACGAGCGCCCCTCGACCGCGAGCGACTCCTCGATCCCGGCGATGAGCTCCATGAAGAAGGGCTCGAGGCCGAGCATCCGGGCAGGCCGGGCGAGGACCAGTCCGACCGCATCCATGCCGTGCGTCACGCCCGCCAGCGTACTGGCGGGCGTGCGCAGGTCAGCGGGACGACTCGAGGTCACGCGCGGCGCCGGCCGCCGTCTGCGGTGCACGGGGGACGACGACGTCGTTGGCCGTGCGCAGGACGGGGGGACGGGTCAGGGCCTCGGGGTCGGTGCGGACGGTGGTGCGGACGTGGAAGGACGCGGTCTCGCCGCCGGGGACGTCGACGAGCGCGGTGTCGACGACCGCGGCGGGGTCGAACCGGTCGACGTGGAGGGTCACCGAGCGGGCGAACGACCGGGCCGTGACGTCGACGCGGTAGCCGTCCTGCACGGGCGTCACCGTCGCCGTGAGGGGCGAGGGGTCCAGGGCGAGGTCGACGTCCTCGACCCACGTGTGGACGGTCTGCACGTCGCCGAGCCGCGCGACGAGGACCTCGCCCGCCGGGTCGTCGGGGGTCGCGACCTCGGGCGGCAGCGCGAACAGGCCCACCGACCACGCGCCGACGGCGAGCGCGAGCTCGACCTCGGCGATCGTCGTGCCGTCGAGCCGGCGCCGCGAGAGGTGGACGACGCCCTGCCAGATGCCGGCCGTGTCGTTGACCACCGCGAGCATGTCGCGGTCGTCGCGCGGCTGGACCGTCAGGAGGCGCGGCGCGTAGGCGCGGCGCAGCGCGTGCCACAACGGCTTGGGGCGCTCGTCGCCGTCGACGGCTGCCCAGGAGGTCACGGGCCAGCAGTCGTTGAGCTGCCAGACGATCGCGCCGGCCGTGCGCGGCCACCACGAGCGGTAGTGCTCGATCGCGAACGCCACCGCACGCGCCTGGTTGAGCTGCGTCGCCCAGTGCCAGTCGGCGAAGTCGTCGGGCACGCCGAGGTGCGGTGCGAGGCCGCGGTCGAGCTTGCCGTTGCCGTCCTCGGCCTTCTGGTGCAGGAGGAACGTCGGGTCCTCCTTGGTGAGCGGGCCGCCGTCGTCGGAGCGGACCGCGCGCGTCAGGGTGGTCCACGTGGGCGGGCCCTGGAAGCCGAACTCGGAGCAGAAGCGCGGGACGTCGTCGCGGTAGACGGTGTAGTCGACGCGGTTCCAGACCTCCCACTCGTGGTGGGTGCCGTGGTCCGGGTGGTTGGGGTGGACGTCGTCGAGCGCGAAGCCCGGTGAGTACGGCGAGCCGTCGGCGTAGGGGCGCGTCGGGTCGAGCTCGGCGACGACGCCCTTGAGCAGCTCGGTCGCGATCCGCAGGCCCCACGTGCGGCCCTGCAGGTCCTCCTGCCACCCCCAGTCCACGAAGCCCCAGAGGTTCTCGTTGCCGCCGTTCCACAGCACGAGCGAGGGGTGCGGGGTGAGGCGGGCGACGTTCTCGCGGGCCTCGGCCTCGAGCTCGTCCCAGATCGGCTGCTCCTCGGGGTACGCGGCGCACGCGAGCAGGAAGTCCTGCCACACGAGCAGGCCGCGCTCGTCGGCGAGCTCGTAGAAGTCGTCGGACTCGTAGATGCCGCCGCCCCACACGCGCAGCAGGTTGAGGTTCGCCTCGACGGCCTGGTCGAGGCGTCGGGTCAGGCGCTCGCGGGTGATCCGGGTCAGCAGGTGATCGTCGGGGATCCAGTTGGCACCCTTGACGAAGATCGGGCGGCCGTTGACGCGGAACGTGAAGGGCGTGCCGTCGTCGTCGGGGACGGTGTCGACCTCGACCGTGCGGAAGCCGATGCGGCGCGTCCAGGTGTCGAGCGGCTCGTCGGCGCCCGCGGTGCCGAGCGCGACGGTGAGCTCGGGCAGCGGCTGCGGGCCGTGGCCGACCGGCCACCACAGGGGAGCGTGCGGGACCTCGAGCTCGACGACGGCGTCCGTCCGGTCGCCCGGCACGACGACGGTGACGTCGGCGCCGAGGACGCGCGCGCGGACGGTGACGGGGAGGTCGCCGCCGGGCAGACCCGAGCGCTCGAGGTCCGCGTGCACCCGGACGCGTCCGGTGCCGTCGGCGTCGACGGTCACGAGCGGGCGGACCTGCGCGAGGCGCGCGGTGCGCCAGCGCTCGACGCGCACGGGCTTCCACAGGCCGGCCGTCTGCAGGTCCGGTCCCCAGTCCCAGCCGAACGAGCAGGCCATCTTGCGGACCATGTTGAACGGCTGCGGGTACGCGAGCGGGCGGGGCCTGAGGCGCGCGGCCTCCGCCTCGGCGTGCACGATCGCGGAGTGCAGGAGCACGCGCAGGCGCTGCGTGTCGGGACGCACCAGGTCGCGCACGTCGAAGCGGTAGGAGCGGTGCTGGTTGGCCGTGCGGCCGAGCTCGTGGCCGTCGAGCGTCAGGGTGGCGACCGTGTCGATGCCGTCGAACACCAGGTCGACGCGCTCGTCGTCGGCGGCGGGGGCGAGGTCGAGCTGGCGCTCGTACGCCCAGTCGGTGCGCCGCATCCAGGCGAGCGCGTCCTCGTTGCGGTCGAGGTACGGGTCGGGGATCAGGCCCTCGTCGAGCAGCGCGGTGTGGCTCGTGCCCGGGACGCGCGCCCGGACGCGGACGCCGACGAGCTCGGCGGGGACGGGGCCGGCGACGGCGGTCAGCGTCCAGCCGTCGGGGAGGTCCTGGGTGATCATCGACACGCGCTCCTGGGTCCGCGGGCCCGGCGTGCCCACCCGCGTCGTCGCGAGCGGCCCGGCGACCTCCGAGCGGAGGTCGAGGGGGCGGCCTGGTACCCGCGACCATTGTTAGACAACTGAATAAAGTAAGTCAATCACATGCCAGACTGGTCGGGTGAGCACCGAGCAGCGGGACGCCGACGTCCCGGTCACCCGCCCGACCACCGACCTCCTCCACCTGCGTGCGGACGGGGTGAGCGTCGTCGTCGACCTCGCCGACGGCACGCTCCCGCGCGTGCTGCACTGGGGCGCGGACCTCGGCGACCTCGACCCGGACGTGCTCGCGGACCTGCGGCTCGCGTCGCGTCCCCTGCCGATCGGCTTCCCGGTCGACGGCGAGGTGGCAGCCGCGGTCCTGCCCGAGCAGTCGGCCGGGCACCTCGGCACCCCCGGGCTCACGGGGTCGCGCGACGGGCGGGACTTCTCGACGGCGTTCACCGTCACCGGGCACCGCGTGGACCGCACCGGCGACGGGACGCAGCGCCTCGTCGTGCAGGCCGCCGACGACGCGGCCGGGCTCGCGCTCGAGCTCGTCCTCGAGCTCACCGCGCAGGGGCTCGTGCGGCAGCGCTGCACGCTGACCAACACCGCCGACGACCCGTACGCGGTCGACGGGCTGCTGCTCACGCTGCCCGTGCCCGCCGCCGCGACCGAGCTGCTCGACTTCAGCGGACGCTGGGCGCGCGAGCGCAGCCCCCAGCGGACCGCCTTCACGCACGGCACGCGGCTGCGCGACAACCGCCGCGGACGGACCGGGTACGACACCGCGTTCGTGCTCGTCGCGGGCACGCCGTCGTTCGGGCACCGCAGCGGGCAGGTCTGGGGCGTGCACACCGCGTGGTCCGGCAACCACCGCACGCTCGCCGAGCGCAGCCACTACCACCCCGGACTGCTCGGCGGAGGCGAGCTGCTGAGCCCGGGGGAGGTGCGGCTCGCGGCCGGGGAGTCGTACACGAGCCCGTGGGTCTACGGGTCCTGGGGCGTCGGGCTCGACGCGCTCGCGAGCCGGTTCCACCGCTGGATGCGGGCGCGCCCGCAGCACCCGCGCACGCCCCGGCCCGTCACGCTCAACACGTGGGAGGCGGTGTACTTCCAGCACGACCTCCCGCGGCTCACCGAGCTCGCCGACGCCGCGGCCGCGATCGGCGCGGAGCGCTACGTGCTCGACGACGGCTGGTTCGGGTCGCGGCGCGACGACACGCGCGGGCTGGGCGACTGGTACGTCTCCGCCGACGTCTGGCCCGACGGCCTGCACCCGCTCGTCGACCACGTCACCGGGCTGGGCATGCAGTTCGGGCTGTGGGTCGAGCCGGAGATGGTCAACCCCGACTCCGACCTGGCCCGGGCGCACCCGGACTGGATCCTGCGCGTCCCGGCGCGCCTCCCGCGCCCGGCCCGGCACCAGCAGGTCCTCGACCTGGCGCACCCCGACGCGTACGCGTACGTCCTCGAGCGGCTCGACGCCCTGCTCACCGAGTACGCGATCGGGTACCTCAAGTGGGACCACAACCGCGACCTCGTCGACGCGGGGCACGCCGGCGTCGCGGGCGTGCACGGTCAGACGCTCGCCGTCTACCGCCTGCTCGACGAGCTGCGCTCGCGGCACCCCGGCGTGGAGATCGAGTCGTGCTCGTCGGGCGGCGGGCGCGTCGACCTGGAGATCCTCCAGCGCACCGACCGGATCTGGGGGAGCGACTGCATCGACGCGCTCGAGCGGCAGCAGATCCAGCGCTGGACGAACCTGCTGGTCCCGCTCGAGCTGATCGGCGCGCACGTCGGGTCCGACACCGCGCACAGCACCGGGCGGCGGCACGCGCTGTCCTTCCGGGCGGGCACGGCGCTGTTCGGCCACCTCGGGATCGAGTGGGACCTGCGCGAGGCCGACGACGCGCAGCGCGCCGAGCTCGCCGCGTGGGTCGCCGCGTACCAGGACCTGCGCGGGCTGCTGCACACCGGCACGACCGTGCACGCGGACGTCGCCGACCCGTCGCACCACGTGCACGGCGTCGTGGCGCCCGACGCCTCCGACGCGCTGTTCGCCGTCGTCGCGACCGCGACCTCCGACGCGCTGCCCACGGGGCGGCTCACGTTCCCCGGGCTCGACCCGGACGCGACCTACCACGTGCGGCCGCAGCCGCCCGGCGACGTCGTCGAGGGCCTCGGGAGCCACTGGCTGTCGCTGCCGTGGTGGACGCCCGAAGGCGTGCGGCTCACGGGTCGCGTGCTGGCGGAGGTCGGGCTGCAGGCGCCCGTGCTGTTCCCGGAGCACCTCGTGCTCGTGCGCGCGACACGGACCTGAGGCGCGCGGGACGGGCGATCGCGCCGCGTCAGGGCACCGTCGAGCAGTCGCGCAGGTACTCCGGGCGCTGGTGCGGGTAGACCTCCGTGACGTACCGGTCGACCAGCGCGTCCGCCTGCGCGGGCGTCGCGCCCATCCGTCGCGCGACCACCGCGTCGAGCCGGACCGCGCGGCACTCGGCGATCCCCTCGTCGAACTCGCCCGCCACGTGCTGCGCCTCGTGCGAGACGACGTGGACCGCGACCACCTGCGCGAGCGACGGCGCGTGCTTGAAGCTCCACAGCCACCCGCCGAGCTGGGCGCACGTCTCCGCCCGCAGCAGCGACGTGTGCGGGTCGTCGTAGCGGACCATGCCGAGCGTGCCGGAGAGGTCCAGCCAGTCGGCGCCGACGCGTCGGCACACGACCTGGGCGTCCGGGACGCCGGACGCGGCACGGGTGGCGTCCGTCGCGACGGCCTGCGCGTGGTGGTGCCGGACCTCGTGGAAGCCGGCGACGCCGGTCACCGCGAGCCACAGGACGAGCGCGGTCACGCCGAGCGCGGGGAACGACGCGCGCCCGCGGGCGAGACGGACGACGGCGCGCACCGTCATGGCCGCCGCGCCGACGGTCACGACGGTGAGGGTGCCGACGTCCATGCAGGTGGTGTCGGCACGAGCGGCACCGGACTGGAGCGACGCGGGACCCGACCGTCGAGCCGGCCGGGTCCCGCGTCGTCGGCGGCGCTACTTCGTGGCGCCCGACGTGAAGCCGTTGTAGATCCAGCGCTGCAAGAACAGGAACAGCACGAGGATCGGGATGATCGTGATGACGACGCCCGCGGAGATGACCTCCCACTGCGCGCCGAACGGCCCCTTGAAGTCGAAGAGGGTCGTCGAGATCGGGCGCAGCGACTTGGTCGGCAGGTAGAGGAAGGGCAGGAAGAACTCGTTGTAGATGCCGATGCCCTTGATGATGACGACGGTCGCGATGGCCGGCTTGAGGTTGGGCAGGATGATCTGGAAGAAGATCCGCAGATGCCCCGCGCCCTCGATCATCGCGGCCTCGTCGAGCGAGCGGGGGATGGCGCGGACGAACTGCAGGAAGATGTAGATCGAGATGATGTCCGTGCCCATGAAGAGCAGGATCAGCGCGAACTGCGAGTCGTAGAGGCCCAGGCCGTTGATGATCTGGAACGTCGCGACCTGCGTCGTGACGCCCGGCACGAGGGTCGCGAGCAGGAAGAGCTTGAGGACCGACGACCGGCCCGTGAACCGGAAGCGGTCGAGCGCGTAGGCCGTGGCGGCGCCGATGAGGATCGTGCCGACGATCGCCATCGCGAAGATGAAGACGGTGTTCCCGAACGCGCCGAGCATGTTGCCGCGCGTGAACGCGGTGACGTAGTTGTCGACGTTGAACCAGTCGGCCGGCGGGGTCATCGGACCCGTCGAGAGGAACTCCTGGTCGGTCTTGAACGACCCGAACACGATGAGCCCCAGCGGCAGGAGCATCGCGATCGACGCCACGACGAGCGAGACGTACTTGGCGGTGCCGGTGACGGCGCGGATCATGCGAGATCCACCTCCTCGTCTGGGACGACCTTGCGCTGGACCCACGTGATGAGCAGGACGATCAGCAGGAGCACGACAGCCATGGCCGACGCGAGGCCGACCATGCTGCGCTCGAAGCCGGTCCAGATCGTGCGGATGACGAACGTCTCGGTGCCGTTCGCGCCGCCCGTCATGACGTAGGGGATCTCGAAGACGGAGAGCGCGCCCGAGATCGCGAGGATGAACGACAGCCCGACGATGGGCCGGATGGACGGCAGGATGATGTGCCAGAACTGCTGCCAACGGCTCGCGCCGTCGATCTCCGCAGCCTCGTAGATCTCGGCGTTGATCGACTGGATCGCGCCCAGGAACATCACGAAGTTCAGGCCCATGTACCGCCAGACGGAGACCGCGGCGAGCGAGTAGTTCGCGACGTCCGGGTCGCCCGTCCACTGCTGGATCAGGCTCTCCAGGCCCGCGGCCATGAGCACGGTGTCGAGGCCGCCGCCGGGCTTGAGGAAGTTGAGGAAGATCAGGCCGATCGCGACGCCGTTGATGAGGTACGGGAAGAACAGGATGCCCTTCCACAGGTTCTTGAAGCGCACCTTGAACGACAGGATCGTCGCGAAGTACAGGGCGAGCGCCATCTGCACGAACGACCCGACGAAGTAGTACAGCGAGACGATGAAGACCCGCACGTTCGCGGGCTCGGTGAACACGTCCACGAAGTTCTCGAGGCCGACGAAGTTCTTCGTCTTGTCGAGGCCGTCCCAGTCCGTCACCGAGTACCAGAACATGTTGAGCACGGGGACGTACGTGAGGAGAAGCAGGAGCCCGACGGGGACCAGCAGGAAGTAGTACGGCGTGAGCCGGCGGTACCACGCGGTGCCGCGGCCCGCACCGCCCCGGGGCTTCCGGGGGGTGCGGACCGCGTCGGACTGCTGCGCGGCCGCCGTCACCGGGCCGGTCAGGCCCGAGGGAGCGGTCGTCATGGCAGGACCTCTCAGGCGACCGACGCCCGACCCTCGGCCCACTTGGCGTTGAGGTCGTCGAAGATCTGCTCGATGGTGCGGGCGCCCGAGCGGGCGTCGTCGATGGTCTGCTGACGGAACTTCGGGTCCGTCGTGACGATGCCCGAGGCCTTGTCGATGTCGCCGAACAGCGCCTCCTTGCCCTCGGGGGCGGGGTTCAGCGTGATGAGCTCGACCTCGGCGACGAAGCCGTCGAGGGCCGCCGGGACGGGGCCGTCGATGATCGGCGAGAGGCCGGCCTGCGACTCCGAGAAGCCGGACTCGTGGTTGAACCAGTCGATCCACGCCCGCGCGGTCGCCTTGTTCTTCGAGTGCACGTTGATGCCGAGGTTGTAGTCACCGCCGGCGACGGAGTGGAACTTGCCGTCGACCTTGACGGGCGTCGGCGCGTACGCGATGTCGGCCGGGTCCTCGCCCGCGGCCTCCGCGGCGGCCTGCATCTGCGGGATGGCCCACGAGCCGAGCACCATGGTCGCGACCTGGCCGGTGCCGAGCAGGCGCTTCGACTCCTCCCAGTTGGTGGTCGTCGGGTCGGCCTCGGTCAGGCCGTCCGCGACCGCCTGGTAGATGAGGCCGTCGACGACGCCGTAGTCGCTGTCCGGGGTCCACGGGGTGTCGGACTCGACGATCTCGTTCTTCCAGTCGGGGTCGGCCGTGACCGCGCCCAGCCAGCCGTCCCACTGCGACAGCGGCCAGCCGTCCTTGTAGTTCGTGTAGAGCGGGGCGATCTCGACGCCGTTGTCCTTGATCTTCTGCAGCGCGTCGAGGAAGGCCTCGGGCGTGTCGGGGAACTCGGTGACGCCGGCCT
Source organism: Cellulomonas septica (assembly GCF_012396155.1). Classification (GTDB taxonomy): domain Bacteria; phylum Actinomycetota; class Actinomycetes; order Actinomycetales; family Cellulomonadaceae; genus Cellulomonas; species Cellulomonas septica. Next base: position 16,986 of record NZ_JAAXOY010000009.1, read on the forward strand.
CCTCCCACACGCGCTTGTTGTAGACGTAGCCCTGCACGTTGCCGACGACCGGGATGCCGTACGACTGGCCCTCGAAGGACTTGTCGTTGATCCACTGGTACTCGGCGCCGATCTCCTCCTGCGTGCCGAGCGGCTCGAAGAAGTCGGCGTACTGGTCGGGGGTCACCGAGCCGGGGATCGCGAGGACGTCACCGTAGTTGTCGGTGCTCATGCGCGTCTTCACCTCGCCCTCGTAGTCGGTGATGCCCTCGACCTTGACGTCGGTCACCTCGGGGTACTTGGCCTTGAACGCCTCGACGTAGTCGTCGAACGTGCCGTCCTCGACGAGGTCGGTGCGCCACGTCAGGACCGTGAGGGCACCTGCGGGATCGCCGTCGTCGTTGGCCTCCTCGCTGCCGCCCCCGCCGCCCGAGCACGCGGCCGTGAGGGCGAGGACGGTGGTGGCGGCCGCGACCGCCAGGACGCGGGTGCGTCGCTTCTGAGGGAACATCCTTGATCCTCTCGTCGGGCCGGCACCTCCGCGTGCCGGCCGGTGTGGAGGGGCTTCGTCACCGTCGGGGTCATTCGCGAACCCTGCTCCGCGTGGCATTCTTAGGCAAGTGAACAAAGTTAGTCAACGTGCGTGTCGCCGCTGGGGCC
>NZ_JAAXOY010000090.1 GCF_012396155.1 Cellulomonas septica
GGCCGCGGGGTCCTCCGCGCCCACGTGCTGCGGGCGCACGACCCGCACCTGCAGGCCCGCGTCGAACGCGCCCCGGTAGAAGGACGCGACGATGCGGGGGTACGACAGCGGGTCGCCCTCGCCGGACGGCGTCTGCAACGGCGGCTGGCCCGCGAGCGCCCAGCGGCTCGCGCCGTGGTGCCAGATCGCGACGTCGGCGTCGGGCGTCGCGTCGGCGAGCAGCCCGCCGACGCGTCCGAGCTCGACCCCCAGGCCGGCGATCTCGCGGTACGCCCGGCCGGGCACGCCGCTGTGCGGCAGCACGCCGCCCCAGTACGTCTCGGCGCCGTAGTGCAGCGTGCGCCAGTGCCAGTACTCGACCATCCGCGCACCGCGCGCGACGAGCGCCCACGCGGCCTGCCGCCACTGCCCTGGGTAGGCGGGCAGGTTCGTCGACGGGCCGCCGATGGCCTGCGCGTCGGTCTCGGTCACCAGGAAGGGCTCGTCGCGCGACGACCACATGACGTCGGCCACCTGGAACAGCGCCCACGTCCCCGTCGCGGTCCAGGACTGCGGCACGACCGCCGCCGACGGGTGCGCGAGGCCGTCCTGCATCGTGTAGTACGCGTTGCCGCTGGTCACGTCGAGGACCGACGCGAGGTCGGCGTCCTCGAGCGCGGGCCGCTCGTACGCGATGCATGTCGTGACCCACTGCCCAGGCCGTGCCAGCGCGCGCACGGCCTGCGCCTGCCAGTCGATCATCTCCGTCGTGAGCGACGCCTGGAACCGCCGCCACGCGAGGTCGTACTGCGGCTGCGCGTTGCCGTCGGGCGTCCACAGGTCCGCCCACGTCGAGAGGCGGTGCGACCAGTAGACGAGGCCCCACTCGCGGTTGAGCGTCTCGACGTCGCCGTACGTGTCCTGGAGGTGGTCGACGAACCGCTCGAAGATCCCGCGGTTGTGCAGCAGGTGCAGGCCCGGCTCGTTGTCGACCTGGTACCCGACGACGGCCGGGTGGTCGCGGTAGCGCTCGACGATCCGGCGCAGCACGCGCTCGGCGTACCAGCGGAACACCGGGTGCGTGAAGTCGACCTCCTGCCGCGCACCCCAGCCCATCGGCCGGCCCGTCGCGGACTCGCCCGCGATCTCCGGGTACCGGCGGACCAGCCACGGCGGCACCGCGTACGTCGGGGTGCCGAGCACGACGTCGATGCCGCGCTCGTGCGCGCCGTCGAGCACCGGCTCGAGCCAGTCGAGGTCGAACCGCCCGTCGGACGGCTCCCAGGTGGACCAGACCGACTCGCCGACGCGGATCACCGTGAACCCGGCGGCGGCCATGAGGTCGAGGTCGCGCTTGAGGTCGCCGGGCGTCGGGTCGGCGCCGGGGCCGTGGTACTCGTGGTAGTACGCGGCGCCGAAGCGGACGCGGTCGTGCTGCACGGACATGAGGTCTCCTCAGCCGGGTGTCTCGGTGGATCAGGGGCCGCGAGCGACAGCGCGCGCGGCGGGAACAGGGGGCGCGTCAGCCCTTGACGGAGCCCGTCGCGAGCCCGGACTGCCAGTACCGCTGCAGGAACAGGAACGCGACGATCAGGGGGATGATCGAGATGAGCGACCCGGTGATGACGCTCGAGAACAGCGGCCTGGAGCCCGAGCCGCCGGCGGCGGTGGCTTGCCACTGCGCGAGGCCGACCGTCAGCGGGAACAGGTCGGGGCTGTTGAGCACGATGAGCGGCAGGAAGTAGTTGTTCCACGTCGCCACGAGCGTGAACAGCAGGACCGTCACGAGGCCCGGGACCAGCAGCCGCAGTGCGACCTGGAAGAAGATCCGCAGCTCCCCGGCACCGTCCACGCGGGCCGCCTCGATGAGGGTGTCGTCGACCGCGTCGGCCGCGTACACCCGCATGAGGAACACCCCGAACGGGCTGACGAGCGAGGGCAGGATGACCGCCCACGGCGTGTTCGTCAGGCCGGCCTTCGCGAACAGCAGGTACGTCGGGATCGCGAGCGCCGTCGTCGGGATCATGATGGACCCGAGGATGCCGCTGAAGATCGCGTTGCTGCCGGGGAACCGGTACTTCGCGAAGGCGTAGCCGGCCGCGGTCGCGAGGAACGCGGCGCCGACGGCAGCCGTGCCCGCGTAGAACACCGTGTTGCGCATCCACAGCAGGTAGACGCCGTCCTGCGCGGTGAACACCGCCTGGATGTTCTCCCACAGCGACATCGACTGCGCGAACCACAGCCCGAACGAGGAGAACAGGTCCGCGTTCGACTTCGTCGAGGCCACGACCAGCCAGAACAGCGGGAGCAGGAAGTACACGAGCGCGAGGAGCATGAGCACCGACAGCAGCGGGCTGCGGCGGGGCTGGTCGCTCGAGTGCGCGCGGCGGCGCCGGCTGCGCGGTGCCGCCGGCTGGGCGGGCCCGGACGCGCGGCGGTCCGCGGGCGTGCTGATCGTCGTCGTGGTCATCGGGCACGCTCCTTGCGCTCCCTGCGCTGCGCCGACAGCTGCACCACGTAGGAGACGATCATGATGACGATGCCCAGCACGAAGGCGATCGCCGCGGCGTAGTTCAGGTCACGGTTGATGAACGAGAGGTTGTACGCGTAGAGGTTCGGCGTGTAGTCGGTGCCGATCACGTTGGGCGCGAGCGACTGCAGCAGGTTCGGCTCGGTGAAGAGCTGGAACGTGCCGATCACGGAGAAGATCAGCGTCAGCAGGAGCGCCGGGCGCACGGCCGGGATCTTGATGCTCCACGCGGTGCGGACCGCACCGGCCCCGTCGACGGACGCCGCGTCGTAGAGCTCCGCGGGGATCGCCCGCAGCGCGGCGTAGATGATGATCATGTTGTAGCCGACGAACTCCCACGTGACGATGTTCATGATCGAGAACAGCATCCAGTCGGCCGACAGGAAGGGCGGCGCGGGGACGCCGACCGCGTCGGCGATCTGCGCGGCGGGCCCGAAGTCCGGGCCGTACAGGTAGCCCCACATGAGCGCCGCGACGACGCCGGGCACCGCGTACGGGACGAAGATGCCGAGCCGGATGAAGCGCTGCAGGTACAGCACGCCCGCGTCGAGCAGGAGCGCGAACAGCAGCGACAGCCCGAGCATGACCGGCACCTGGATGACCAGGAAGAGCGTCATGCGCCCGACGCCCGACAGGAACGACGGGTCGGACAGCGCGCGGCTGTAGTTCTCGAGCCCGACGAAGGCCGTGCCGCCGACGAGCTGCTCGCGGAACAGGCTGAGGTAGCCCGCGTAGACGAGCGGCGTGACGAGGAACAGGACGAAGATCGCGACGAACGGCGCGATGAGCAGGTACGCGGTGGCGTTCTGCTTGCGGCGCATCGGCGACGAGTGCCGGTGCTTCCGGGGCTGCGCGAGGGTGCGCTCGGGCGTGACGACGTCGGTCATCGGTGTCTCCCGGGGTCGGTGAGGGGGCCGGTCCCGCGGCCTGCGGAGTGCCGCGGGACCGGCGGTCCCTCAGTCGGCGACGGTGAAGCCCTGCTGCTCGGCGTAGGTCGTGAGCTTGTCCTGCCACGCCTGCATGGCCTCGACCAGGTCGGTCTTGTCGGCGATCGCCTTGCCGACGGTCTCCTCACCGGCGGAGTAGGCGTAGTCCATGAACGGCAGCCAGCCGAAGTCCGGCTCGACCGTCGAGGAGATCTCCGCGAACAGCTTGTTGACCTCCTGGCCGCCGTAGAACTCGGCCTGCTGGTCCGCGAACTGCGGGTCCTCGAGGACCTCGTTCGTGGTCGGGAACAGGAACTGCTCCGTCGCCATCGTCATCGCCGACGCCTTGTCGTGGTTGATCCACAGCGCGAGCTGCGACGCGGCGATCGGGTTCTTCGTCGACGCGAGCACCGCGTCGGACGAGCCGCCCCAGTTGGCCGAGATGTTCTGGCCGTCCTCCCACTGCGGGATCGTCGACGCGCGCCACAGGCCCGACGTGTTGGCGGCCGTGCCCTGCAGGAACACGGGCCCCCACGCGGCGGCGACCCACGACGCGTACTTGCCGTTCGCGAGCCCCTGGTACCAGGCGTCGGTGAAGTCCGGGTCGACCGAGACCGCGTCGGACGCGATGAGGTCGCCCCAGTACTGCGCGACCTGCGTCGCCTCGTCCGAGGACAGGTCGATCGTCACGGTCTCCTTGCCGTCCCAGCCGAACGGCCGCGCACCGGCCTGCCAGAGCAGGGCCGTGAACTGGCCCATGTCGTTGCCGGGGATGTTCGTCAGGTAGAGGTTCGGGTCCGCCGCGTGCAGGTCGGTCGCCGCCTGGGCGAACGCGTCCCACGTCGTCGGGACCTCGATGCCGTGCTGCGACAGCAGGTCCTCGCGGTAGAGCAGGCCCATCGGGCCCGAGTCCTGCGGGACGCCCCACACCTTCTCGCCGTCGGTCGACTTGACCTGCTCCCACACCCACGGCACGTAGTCGTCGCCGATGTCCTCGGGCATGTACGGCGTGAGGTCGAGCAGGTTGTCGCCCAGCGCGAACGACGACAGGTGCTGGAACTCGACCTGGGCGACGTCGGGCGCGCCCTCGCCCGCCTTCAGCGCGCTGCGCAGCTTCTGGTAGTGGTCGGCGCCCTGGCCGACGTTGACGACCTCGACGTCGATCGCCGGGTAGGCGTCCTCGAAGAGCTTCACCTCCTTCTCGATGTCGGGGACCCACGTCCAGAAGGTCAGCTTGGTGGGCGTCTTCATGGCCTCGTCGATGTCGGCCTGGCTGACGGGGCCGGTCGTCTCGCCGCCGCCGTCGGTCCCGCCGCCGCCGCTGCAGGCGGTGAGGGCGAGCGCCGCCACGGCGACGCCCGCGGTGAGCCCGGCGGCCTTGCGCCGCCACGTGATCGTCCTCGACATGCTCCACTCCTTCGTGAAGGTCGTGCTGGTCCGGTCGGTGCGCGCGTCCCGCCGCGACGGTGCGCGGCGGGACGCCCGGGTTGGCCTCGTGGGCCGGTGTGCGGGTGCGGCTGGGTCAGCCCCGCCCGCAGGGTGCTGCTGTCGTCTCCCGGACCACGAGCTCGACCGGGACGTCCTCGCGACGGTCCTGCCGTCGCGGGTTCTCGATGGCGTCGACGAGGAGCCGGACGCCGAACGAGGCCAGGTGCGTGAGGTCCTGGCGGATCGTGGTGAGGGCGCGCGTCAGGTACGCGGCCTCGGGGATGTCGTCGAAGCCGACGACGGACACGTCGCCGGGGACGTCGCGGCCCGCGTCGGCGAACGCGCGCAGCACGCCGATCGCCATGTGGTCGTTCGCGACGAAGACGGCGGTGACGTCGGGGTCGGCGGCGAGACGCTGCCCGACGGCGTAGCCCGACGGGGCGCTCCAGTCGCCGTGCTGGACCTCCGGGACGGGTGCGCCCGCGCGCACGAGCGTGTCGCGCCAGCCGTCGGCGCGCAGGCCCGCGGACCGCCAGCCGGACGGTCCCGCGACGTGGTGGACCGTGCGGTGGCCCAGGCTCAGCAGGTGCTCGGTCGCGGCGCGGCCGCCGCCCGCCTGGTCGGCGTCGACCATGAGCTCGTTGGTCGAGATGCCGTAGCGGCCCGACAGGCTGAGGAGCGGCAGGTCGCCGACCTGCGCCGCGTCGAGCGTGAAGACACCGACCGGCTCGTTGACCGCGATGCCGTCGACGCCCTGCTCGACGAGGTCGAGCAGCGAGCCCGTGATGCTCTCCGGGTCACCCTCGAGCGTGTTGACGACCGACATCGCGTAGCCGGCCTCGCGGATCGCCCGCTCGATGCCGACCATGATCGACGCCGGGCCGAAGTCGGTGGACCCGACGGACAGCACGCCGATCGTCCTGCTGCGGCCCGACACGAGCTGGCGGGCCGCGCGGTTGGGCCGGTAGCCGAGCGTCGTGGCGGCCTGGCGGACGCGGTCGCGGACCTCGGGGCGGACGTGGGGGTCGCCGTTGATGACGCGGCTGACCGTCTTCTGCGAGACGCCCGCGGCGCGTGCGACGTCCATCGCGACGACTGCTCGCTCCACGGCCACGACGATGTCCCTTCGGTCGGCTCTGCCCGATGACTACGTAGTCAAACCACTGGATGACTACGTAGTCAAGTGGCGTGGATCACAGGATTGTGACGATTCAGAGACGGTCGCGCTCCCACGGGCGCGCACCGTCGCGTCGTCAGGGCGTGCGGCGGCGGAGGGTGGACGCACCCACGACCAGGGCGCCGACGATGAAGAGCGCCACGACGCCCACGTCACCGCGGACGTCCGACCAGCCCGACCCGGCTGCGAGCTTCTGCATCGCGTCGAGCGCGTACGTGAGCGGGAAGATCCGCGACAGCCACTCGAGCAGCTGCGGCATCTCGTCGCGGGGCATGAGCAGACCGCACGTGATGATCTGCGGGAAGATCACCGCCGGCATGAGCTGCACCGCCTGGAACTCGGTCCGGGCGAGGGCGGACGCACCCAGCCCCAGCGCGCACCCGAGGACCGCGTCCAGCACCGCGACCAGGATCACCAGGCCGATCGGGCCGGCCACGTCCATCCCGCACATGCCCACCGCGAACCCCACCACGACGAGCGCCTGCACCGACGCGAGCACCGCGAACGCGATCGCGTAGCCGACGACGACGTCCGCGCGGCCGATCGGGAGCGTCATGAGCCGCTCGAGCGTGCCCGACGTGCGCTCTCGCAGCGTCGCGACGCTCGTCACCAGGAACATCACCAGCAGCGGGAACAGCCCGACGAGCAGCGGCCCGAACTGGTCGAGCACCGGCGTCCCGTCGAACATCCACGCGATCAGGCCGATGAGCAGGCACGGCAGCAGCAGGACCAGCGCGATCGTGCGGTGGTCGTGGCGCAGCTGCGTGAGGACGCGCGTGGCGGTCGCGGCCGTCAGGCGGGGGCTCACGACGGACTCCCGGCGGCGGCGGCGGGTCCGGCCGACGCGTTCGCCGCGTCGACGAGGGCGAGGAACGCGTGCTCCGCGTCGGGTGCACCGGTCTGCGCGAGCAGCTCGGGGAGGGTCGCGTCCGCGAGGACCCCGCCCTCGCGCATGAGGACCAGCCGGTCGCACCGGACCGCCTCGTCCATCACGTGGCTCGACACCAGCAGGCTCGCGCCCGCGTCGCGGAGCCGGCCGAACAGGTCCCACAGGTCGCGGCGCAGCACGGGGTCGAGGCCGACGGTCGGCTCGTCGAGGACCAGCAGCTCGGGGTGCCCGAGCAGCGCGATCGCGAGGGAGACGCGGGACCGCTCACCGCCCGAGAGCGTGCCGATCGTCTGCTTCGCGCGCGCCGTCAGGTCCACCTCGTCGAGCGCGCGGTCCACCTCGCGCTGGCCGAGCCCGAGGATCGCCGCGGCGTACCGGAGGTTCTCGGTGACGGTGAGGTCGGAGTACACGCTCGGGGCCTGCGTCACGTAGCCGATGCGCCGCCGCAGCGCGGGCGCACCGGCGGGCTCGCCCAAGACGAGCACGTCGCCGCCCGCGACGACCTGGGCGCCGACGATCGCGCGCATGAGCGTCGTCTTGCCGCTGCCGCTCGGGCCGAGCAGCCCGACCACCTGCCGCCGCGGCACCGCGAGGTCGAGCGCGTCGATCACGGGCCGACCACCACGGACGACGCGCAGACCGACGACGTGGACCGCCGGGGTGTTATTCCCCATGCGAGGAATTGTGCTCCTCGTGGGCGCGGCGGGGCAAGGGCCTACTGGCTCGACTCGACGAGCACCTCGCGGAACCGGTCGACGACGGCACGCTCCCCCTCGACCGCGAGCGCGTCCAGCGGCCCCCGGCCCCACAGCCAGCGGTCGAGGTCCCACGCCGAGCCCGTGAGCGTCGCCGTGCTGCGCGCGTCCTGCGGAGTGACGTCGCGCGCGACCAGCTCACCCGCGTCGAGGTCGTACGTCCTGCCCGTCCGCGGCGACGTCCCCGTGAAGCGCCCGAGCGCGACCAGCCACGAGCGACCCGCGTCGGACGCGACGACGAGCACGCGTCCGCCGTCGTCGGGCGTGAACGTCGCCCACGGCGGGAGGCCGCTCATCATCACGGCGAGCATCTCGTCGACCCCGTCAGAGGCGACCTCGACCGGCGGCGCACCGACCTCGAGCCCCGCGACCTGCTCCGCGTCGACGCGGTGCACCAGCGCCTCGTGCGCCTGCCGTCGCAGCGCCCACGCCACGTCGCCGCCGTGCGGCGACCACGACCAGCACCGCTCCGACGGGTCGTGCGCGTCGAACGCGTCGAGCAGCGCCCCGGTCCGCGTGCGCAGGAACGGCACGAGCGCGTCGTCCGGCTCGCGCTCCGGGCCGTCGATGCCCCCCGGCGGGTCGCCGCCCACGTCCACCACCGCG
>NZ_JAAXOY010000900.1 GCF_012396155.1 Cellulomonas septica
AGCAGGCGCGTCGCCGCCGCGGCGAGCTCCATCCCCGCGTAGGGCGACGAGGGGTGCTCGAGCGCGTGGCGCTGCTCGCCGAGCACCTCGAGCCCGCGCGTGAGGTTGCCGGTGCGCGCGAGCACGTGCAGGTGCCGCGCGACCGAGGCCGTGTCCGCGGGGTTGGACCGGCTCGCCCGGAACGCGGTGCGGTGCAGCGTCGCGGCACGGTCGTGGTCGCCGACGACGACGAGCGACGTCAGCGCCTCGCCGATCGCGACCTGCGGCTGCTCGCTGCACCCGACGTCGCCGTCGACGACGGGCGCGAGCTCGGCGAGCACCTCCGCGTGCCGGCCCAGCTCGGCGAGGTGCGCGATGCGTGCCGACGGCTCGCAGCCCTCGCAGTCGGACAGGTGCGTGCGCGGCGCGCGCACCCACGCGTCGAACTCCGCCTCGGCCGCGGCCGGTCCGTCGACGTGCGCGCGCAGCACGTACGCGCATCCCAGCACCGGGGCGAGCCCCTCGCCCGCCTCCGCGTACCGGCGCCCCATGCCGTCGAGCACCTCCTGGAGCTGCGCGAGCGGCACCTGCGGGTGGTCGACGAGCCACGTGACCATCCACTTGTGCAGCCAGAGGACCTGCCAGCGCTGCTCCTCCGTCATCCAGCCCGGGGCGGCGTCGTACTGCTGGAGGACGTGGACGAACGGCGCGAACATGCGGTGCCGGTCGTTGGCGTGGTGCAGCGACGACACGTAGGCCAGGCGCGCGCGGAAGCGCAGATCCACGTCGCCCTGGGCGTCGGCGACCTGGACGAGCTCCGTCGCGACGTCGGGCTTCGCGTGCGGGGGCGTCTGCGCGAGCCGCTGGAACAGCTCGTCGACCTCGGCGCGCGTCACGGTCATCGGGTCGTCCCCTCGGGGTCGGTGGCGGGGGTCGCGGACGCGACCGCGCGGTCCAGCAGGGCGTTGAACGAGCGGTCGAGCAGCGCCGAGTCGGCGGGGCGCAGGCGGCGCGGGGCGGCGAGGAGCGCCCGGCCGTACAGCGTCTCCGCGGCGAGGCCGCGCAGGGTCGCGTCG
>NZ_JAAXOY010000901.1 GCF_012396155.1 Cellulomonas septica
GGCGGCCGTGCCGAGCGCGGTGTCCGCGTCGACGTCGAGCACCGCGCGCAGGCTCGCGAGGGCCGAGGCGACGAGCAGCGGCTGCGCGACCGCGGTGTCGCGGATCGTGTACGCGTCCGAGGTCGTGCCGTGCGCGCGCAGGTCGAGACCCGCGGTCCGCGACGAGCGGTCGACCGACTCCGCGACGACGGGCAGCTCGAGCCAGGGGGCGAGCATGCCGGGGGACTGGGCACCCTGTCCGGGGCAGACGACGACGAGCACCTGTCCACCTTGCCGTGCCGCCGGTCCCGTCCGGGCTCGTGACGCACACCAACGTTCACGGACGGTGTTGTGCGGACCCTACAAACGGTGCGGACCGCTCAGGGACGGCCAGAAGTGCCCAGGCCGGCGTCAGCGAGGACCGGGAGCCGGCAGCGTCGGGGGCGTCCACCGCCCGAAGCGGGCCATCGAGCTCAGCGCGACGCGGTCCGGGGTGAGCCGCATCGCCGTGTTGCGCACCGCCACCGCGACAGGGTGGCGCAGCTGCTGCCCGAACCGGCTGATCGTCGTGGCGGCACGGCCGATCGACTGGCTCCGTCGGCGCCGCTGACGGTCGTACGCGTCCAGCGCGGACGTCAGGTCGGGCGTCGACGCGAGCGCCGCCGCGAGCACGACGGCATCCTCGATCGCCTGGGCGCCGCCCTGGCCGAGGTTCGGGACCATCGCGTGCGCGGCGTCGCCCAGCAGGGCCACCCGGCCGCGGACGTACGTCGGCAGGTCGGGGAGCCGGTAGACGTCGTGCCGCAGCACCGCGGCCGGGTCGGTGGCCGCGAGCACGTCGGCGATGGGGGCGTGCCAGGTGCCGAAGCGCGCGCGCACTTCCGCGAGCTCGTCGGGCGCGCGTTCGCCCTCCGGCGCCGACGCCGCGGCGTACCAGTACACGCGCCCGTCGGCGAGGGGGATGCACCCGAACTCCTGCCCGGCGCCCCACGTCTGGCTCATCTCGACGTCCGTCGCGACCGGAGCCGTCGTGATCGCGCGCCACGCGGTGGACCCGTCGTGGAC
>NZ_JAAXOY010000902.1 GCF_012396155.1 Cellulomonas septica
GGCAACGGCGGCGTGGTGCCCGACCCGGCCGCGGCCGAGGGCCGCACGTGGACGGGCGAGCTCGCGCTCTCGCAGGGCACCGTCGCCTTCGAGCTCGACGGCGCCGCCGCGCCCCAGGCCGTGGCGAACTTCGTGACGCTCGCCGGCGAGGGCTACTTCGACGGCACGTCGTGCCACCGCCTCACCACGCAGGGCATCTACGTCCTGCAGTGCGGCGACCCCACGGCCACCGGCACCGGCGGCCCGGGCTACTCGTGGGGCCCGATCGAGAACGCGCCCGCCGACGACCTCTACCCGGCGGGCACGATCGCCATGGCTCGCCAGGGCGGCAACGGCGAGTCCATGGGCAGCCAGTTCTTCCTCGTGTACGAGGATTCGCAGATCCCGTCGGACTCGGCGGGTGGATACACCGTGTTCGGCCACATCACGTCCGGCATGGACGTGCTGCAGGCCATCGCTGACGCGGGCACCGTGGAGGGGTCGGAGACCCCGGTGGACGCCGTCACCATCGAGGGAGTGGAGACCCAGTGACCGAGACCCCCGCATCGACCTCCTCGCCGGAGGACCCGACGCCCACTCCCCCGACCTCCACCCCCGCCGTCCCCCAGGACGACGCGCCGACGACGGACGCCGCACCCGCGGACGCCACCACCGCCGACGAGGCCACGACGACCGACGGCTCGACCACCGCCGAGCCCACGACCGACGGTGCCACCGAGGCCGACGACCTGACCGCCGGTGACGCGCCGGGCACCGACACCCTCGACGGGGCGGCCAGGACCGACGCGACCGACGAGGCCGAGGCGGCCGACGCCGAGGTGACGGCCGCGGAGACGACGTCGGCCGCGACCTCCGACGAGCTGGCCACCGCTGAGGACGCCGACGAGCTCGCCACGGACCAGGTCGCCACCGACGAGGTCACCGAGGAGATCGCCACCGACGAGATCGCCACCGACGCGGCGAGCTCAACGCAGGAGGCCGACGCGGCGGCCGGGTCGGCCGACGAGGCCGCGGCTGCGCCGTCGCCCTCGG
>NZ_JAAXOY010000903.1 GCF_012396155.1 Cellulomonas septica
AGGCAGACACGCGACCAGGCCATCCGCGACCGGCTGTGGGTCGAGGAGCTCCGCCGTCGCTCCGGAGCCCAGCGCGACAGCGCCCACGACGCCGCGGCGAACGCCCGGGCCGCCCTCGAGGACGCGATCATCGCGCGCGAGATGGCGGAGTCGGAGGCCGAGATGGCACGCGACGACGTCACGACGCTGCTGGACGACGCACGCGACGTCCGGCAGTCCGAGGCCGTCGAACGCCAGGCCGCAGCGACGGACCGTGAGATGTCCGCGCAGGACCGCCGCGGCTCGGCGGGCGACCGCGACAGGGCGCGCGCCGAGCGGGACCAGGCCGAGATCGACCGCGAGCTCGAGGTACCGCCGGACCGCAACCGGGCCTGACCTGACCGCAGGGCGCGAGCCCTCCCGCGTCACCACCGGCTGCGCGGTCGCGCCGACCCTGTGCCGGGACGCCCTCGCACGCCGTCGGCGCGGTCCTGCGGGCCATCAGCGACTGGGGCGCAGAACGACGAAGGCCGGACCCTGGTGGGTCCGGCCTTCGGCTTGCGGTGGAGCTGAGGGGATTCGAACCCCTGACCTTCTCATTGCGAACGAGACGCGCTACCAACTGCGCCACAGCCCCGCGAGCGGGCTACAGACTAGCACCCCGCCAGGGTCGTTCGTGAAATCGGGTCACTCCCCCGCGGCCCGGCGCTTGGCCAGGATCGCGTTGAGGTCGATGCTGCCCGTGGTGGCCGCGGGAGGCTCCGCGACCTCGGCCACGACCTGCGCGACGGGCTCGGTGACCGTGTCGGCCGCCGGGGTGCCCTTCGCACCGGCCGACGCGTCGGCGTCCTCGAGCGGGGCCGGCTCACGACGCGGCGCGGTGGCCTTCATCGTGTAGGTCGGGCGCGGGACAGGGACGGGCGACCAGGCGCCGTCCTCGTCCTCGGCCGGAGTGCGCGTCGCGTCGTCGGTGTCCACGTCGCGCGTCGCCTTCGCCAGGCGGTCGGCGACGCCGGTGCGGACGACGGGCGTCTGCCAGGTCGACGCGTGCC
>NZ_JAAXOY010000904.1 GCF_012396155.1 Cellulomonas septica
GCTGGATGCCCGCGGCGCGCGCGGCGGCGACGACGGCGGCCGGGCCCGCGAGGGCCTCGACGCAGCCGCGGCTCCCGCACCAGCACTCGGGTCCGTCGAGGTCGACGCAGATGTGCCCGACCTCCCCCGCGTTGGAGCTGGCCCCGCGGAAGACCGTGCCGTCGACGATGATCCCGGCACCGATGCCGGTGCCCATGTAGAGCGCGGCGAACGCGGAGCCCGCGATGCCGCCGGACCAGTACTCCCCGATCGCGGCGGCGGTCGCGTCGTTGTCGAGCAGGACGGGCAGACCGACGGCGTCCTCGAGCGCGGCGGCGAGCGGGAACTCGGTCCAGGCCTGCATGACGGGCGGCGTGAGGGTCATGCCGGTCGACGCGGTGATGGGGCCGGGCGAGACGACGCCGAGGCCGAGCACGCGCTCGGGGTCGACGCCGACGCGGGCGACGGTCGCGCGGATCTCGGCGGCGATGCGGGAGACGACCTCGCGCGGGTCGTCGGACCCGGCGCCGGGCCGCCGCCAGCGGGCGACGATCGCACCGCCGAGGTTGGCGATGACGTAGGTGATGCCGGCGTGGTCGAGGTGCACGCCGACGGCGAAGCGCGCGTACGGGTCGAGCTCGAGCAGCATGCGCGGCTTGCCGCCCGTGGACTCGGCGCGCCCGACCTCGACGACGAGCCCGTCGTCGATGAGACGGCGCACGACGGTCGAGATCGTGGCGGCGGTGAACCCGGTGGCGCGCGTGAGCTCGACGCGGCTGATCGTCCCGGCCGCGCGGATGAGGTCCAGGATCGCGGCGCGACTGCTCGCGTGCGCGGCGCCCAGGCCTGACTGGAGGCTGCTCACGGCACCGCCCTCTCTCGCGTCTCCCCTGCGCGCTCACCATAACGATCCGGGCACGAGGGGCCCCAGCGGCGACACGCACGTTGACTAACTTTGTTCACTTGCCTAAGAATGCCACGCGGAGCAGGGTTCGCGAATGACCCCGACGGTGACGAAGCCCCTCCACACCGGCCGGCACGCGGAGGTGC
>NZ_JAAXOY010000905.1 GCF_012396155.1 Cellulomonas septica
CGAAGGCGTCCGTGAGGTGCGCGGCGAACGCGGCCGCGGCGTCGGGTGCCGCGAGGTCGACGTAGGTGCACGCCGCGCCCCCCGCCTCCGGGATGGCCGTCGCGTCGGACGCGACGACCGGGGTCCCCACGGCGAGCGCCTCGAGCACCGGGATGCCCCACCCCTCGCCCCGGCTCGGGAAGAGGAACACGGTCGCGCGCCGGTACAGCTCCCACAGCTCGTCCTGCGGCACGTCGCTCAGGTGGACGGCGCGCGGCTCGGCGGCGAGGCGCGCGAGCGTCGCCGGGTCCTCGAAGTCGTCGCGCCCGACGACCACCAGACGCACGTCGGGGTCCGCGACCCGCGCGAACGCGTCGAGCGCGAGCGCGAGGTTCTTGCGCGGCTCCAGGCGTCCGACCATGAGCGCGTACCGGGTCCCCGCCGGCACCTGCGCGGGGAGCGCGGCGCTCGTCGGCGGGGGCGGCTCGACGCCGTTGTGGACGAGCAGGACGTCCTGCTCGCGCCGGCCGTAGACGCGCGCGATCTGCGACCGCGAGTACTCCGACACCGTGGCGACCGTGCCCGCGCGCCGCGCCGACCAGCCCACGAGCACCTTGTTGCGCCAGCGCGTCCCGCGGCCGAAGAACTCCGGGTGGGTCTCGAACAGCACGTCGTGCACCACGACGAGCTGACGACCCGGGTAGCGCGGCGGGCTGAAGTACTGCGTCACGAGCACGTCGAGACGGTCCTCGCGCACCGCGCGCGGCCAGAACCGGAGGTTGCGGCCGACCGGCCCGCCGGGCGGCAGCACGCGGTGCTCGACCACGACGTCGCCGAGCATCGCCGCGGTCCGCGCCGGGTCGCCCGAGTACACGACGAACGTGAGGTCGGGCGCGAGCGCCGGAGCGCGTCGCAGCGTCTCGAGCACCCACGTCCGCGTGCCCTGGAACTTGCCGTCGAGCACGTGCGCGTCGACCCCGACCCGCGTCACGCGGCCACCTCCGTCCGTCGCGCGCGCGCCGCGGGGCGCACCAGGGCGCGCACCGCCCA
>NZ_JAAXOY010000906.1 GCF_012396155.1 Cellulomonas septica
GGACGAGGCGCGCCCCTCGCGCGCCTCGCGCGCGGCGACGCCCGCGAGCTCGTCGGCCCGCTCGTTGAACCGGTCACCGCGGTGCCCGCGGACCCACGCGAACGCGACGGGCCCGGGGCGCTCGGCGATGGCGCGGTCGATGGCCTGGATCAGCGCGAGGTTCTGCACGGGGCCGCCGCTGGCCGTCCGCCAGCCCTTGCGCTTCCAGCCGTGCACCCACTCCGACGAGCACTTGATCGCGTACTGCGAGTCCGCCTCGATGCGCAGCGGCTCGTCGCCGGGGTGCGCGTGGATCGCCTCGAGGACCGCGGTGAGCTCGGCGATCTGGTTGGTGCCGGACGCGGCGCCCCCGCTCGCGTGCGTGCCGTCGTGGTTCGCCCACGCCCAGCCGATCGCGCCGCCGGGGTTGCGCAGGCAGGAGCCGTCCGTGCTGACCGTGATCACGAGCGTCGATTCTGCCGTGCCCGCAGGGCCGAACGGTGCACGTCGCTCAGGTCGGGCGCGCGGCGCGCCGATGAAGGAGCATGACGACGATCGACGACGTCGACCTCTTCGGTGAGGCGTTCGGTGGTTTTCGGTCGGTGGGCGTCGCGCGGCGACGTCACCCGGCGGTCCTGACCGTGCTGGCGCTGCTCGCGGCCGCGGGCGTCGTCGGTGCGGGCTTCGTGTGGGCGCGGGACAACGCCCGCGGCCCGGTGGTCGAGCACGTCGACGCCCGCACGCTGCTCCCGGTCCTCGCGACCGCGCAGGGTGCCGACGACGTCGTCGACCGCGCCGAGATCGGCTCGCTGGCCGTCGAGCCCGCGTCGACCCGGTTCCTCGCGGAGACCGACAGCGGGCGGCAGTTCGCGGCGATCAGCGCGTCGGGCGACCTGTGCGTGCTGACCGTGCCGTCGGGCGACCTCGCGACGCTCGGCTGCGTCCCGTCGGTCGTGGGTGCGCAGCTCGCGTCGGGCGACGTCTGGCTCGCCGCGGAGGGCGGACCCGCCCCGGCGGCCGACGACGGCTGGCACGAGGCGGGTCCGA
>NZ_JAAXOY010000907.1 GCF_012396155.1 Cellulomonas septica
CCCGCCCCGCGGAGCCGCACCCGACCGCTCCGCGACCGTCGCCGTCGCCGACCCCGACGTGCACCCCCGCGCCCGTCGAGCACCAGGCGGCCGCGGTGCTCGTGGTCGGCCTCCCGGGGGTGACCCGGCCGGACGACCCGCTCGCGACCGAGGTCACGGGCCTGGGCGTCGGCGGGTTCTTCCTCTCGGAGAGCAACGTCGTCTCGACGCGTCAGGTGACCGCGCTGACGCAGGGCCTCCGCGCGCAGGCGGGCCGGCCGGTCGTCGTCGCGACCGACGAGGAGTCGGGCCGCGTCGCGCTCATGCGCGAGCTCGTCGGCGCCGGCCCGTCGCCGCGCAGGATGGCCGCGCGCGAGACCCCCGACGCGGTACGGGCACGTGCTGCCGAGACGGGGACCGTGCTCGCGCAGGTGGGGGTCGACGTCGACCTGGCCCCGGTCCTCGACCTCGACGACGGTCCGGCGGGCGGCGTCATCGGCGACCGGTCGTTCAGCGCCGACCCGACGACCGCGGCGGACTACGGGCTCGCGTACGCGACGGGCCTGGCCGACGCCGGCGTCACGCCGACCGTCAAGCACTTCCCGGGTCACGGCCGCTCGACGGTCGACTCGCACACCGCGTCGTCGCTCGTCGAGGCGACGCTCGACGAGCTCACGGCGACCGACCTGGTCCCGTTCCAGCGCGCGATCGACGCGGGGGCGCCGGTCGTGATGATGAACCACCTCGAGTACGCCGTGCTCGACGCGGACCTGCCCGCGTCGCTGAGCCCGCGCGCGTACGCGCTGCTGCGCGACCTCGGCTTCCGCGGCGTCGCGATCACCGACTCGGTCGGCATGGGTGCGGTGAACACCCGCTGGGACTTCCCCGAGGCGGCGGTCATGGCCGTCGCGGCGGGTGCCGACGCGGTGCTCGCGACCGACGGCGCGCAGGCGGTGCGGATGCGCGACGCCCTGGTCGACGCGGTCGCGTCGGGACGCCTGCCGGAGGAGCGTCTCGCGGAGGCCGCGGCCCGGGTGACGGC
>NZ_JAAXOY010000908.1 GCF_012396155.1 Cellulomonas septica
GCCCAGCGCTCGCCGCGCACCGCCGCACGCCGCCGGGAGTGGCTCGACGCGCTCCCCGCGACCGCGGACCTCGACACGCTGCTCGAGCGCGCCGACGCGACCGGCGACCCCGACCTCCTGCGGCTCGTGCGCGAGTACCTGCCGCTGACGTTCAGCCGCCGGCACGGCGACCCGAGCCGCCCGTGGAACAAGTTCCAGATCGCGCTCACCGACGCCCGCGGCCGCACGCGCGTCGACTTCCAGGGCAACTGGCGCGACATCTTCCAGAACTGGGAGGCGCTGGCCTGGTCGTTCCCGGGGTACGTCGAGTCGATGGTCGCGGTGTTCCTCGACGCGACCACGGCCGACGGGTACAACCCGTACCGGATCTCGCGCTCGGGCATCGACTGGGAGGTCCCGGAGCCGTCGAACCCGTGGGCGAACATCGGCTACTGGAGCGACCACCAGATCATCTACCTGGTCAAGCTGCTCGAGACGTCGCGGCGCTTCCACCCCGGGCGCCTCGACGCGCTCGTCGACCGGGCGCTGTTCACGCACGCCGACGTGCCGTACCGGATCGCGTCGTACGCGCAGACGGTAATCGAGCCGATCGAGACCATCACGTTCGACACCGCCGCCGAGGAGCGCGTGCAGGCGCGCGTGCGGACCGAGGGCGCCGACGGGCGGCTCGTGCACGGCGCGGACGGGGACCTCGTGCGCGTGTCGCTCGGCGAGAAGCTGCTGCTGCTCGTGCTCGCGAAGGTCGTCAACCTCGTGCCCGACGGCGGCATCTGGATGAACACGCAGCGCCCCGAGTGGAACGACGCGAACAACGCGCTGGTCGGCAAGGGCCTGTCCGTCGTGACGCTCGCCTACCTGCGCCGTGGGCTCGCGCTCGCCCGCGACCTGCTCGACCGCGACCTCACGGTGACCGACGAGCTCGCCGGCCTGCTGGCCGACGTGACCGCGGCGCTCGACGCGCACGCCGCGTCGGTCGAGGGCGGCGTCGACGACGCCGGGCGGCGGGCCGTCATGGAC
>NZ_JAAXOY010000909.1 GCF_012396155.1 Cellulomonas septica
CCGTCCGCTCGGCCCACGCGCCGACGTCGCCCTTCGCGAGCGCCACCGCGAGCAGCTCCGGGAACCGGTCCGGCGTGCACGCGAACGCCGGCACGCCCAGCGCCGCGAGCGCCGCCGCGTTGTCCCGGTCGTACGCGGGAGCCCCCGAGTCCGACAGGGCCAGAAGCACGACGACCTGCACGCCCGACGCGGTCATCGACGCCACCCGGCGCAGCATCTCGTCGCGGATCCCACCCTCGTACAGGTCGCTGATCAGCACGAACAGGGTGTCCGCGGGACGCCGCACGAGCGACTGCGCGTACGCGATCGCACCGTTGATGTCGGTCCCGCCCCCCAGCTGCGTGCCGAACAGCACGTCCACCGGGTCGGCGAGCCGGTCCGTCAGGTCGACGACCGCCGTGTCGAACACCACGAGCGACGTCCGCAGCGCCCGCATCGAGGCGAGCACCGCGCCGAACACCGACGCGTACACGACCGACTCCGCCATCGACCCCGACTGGTCGATCGCCAGGACCACGTCCCGCGCGACGACGTTCTGCGCCCGCGACCGGCCCACCAGGCGCGCCGGGACGACCGTGCGGTGCTCGGGCAGGTAGTGGCGCAGGTTCGCGCGGATCGTCGCGTCCCAGTCGATGTCGCCCGGACGCGGCCGGTGCGTCCGGTCCCGCCGCAGCGCCCCCGCGACCGCCGACCGCGTCGCCGCGGCGATGCGCTTCTCGATCTCCGCGACGACCGTCGCGACCACGTGCCGTGCCGTCGCGCGCGTCTGCTCGGGCAGCGTGCGGTTCAGCGAGATCAGCGTCGACACGAGCGAGACGTCGGGCTGCACCGACGCCAGCAGCTCGGGCTCCAGCAGCAGGCGTCGCAGCCCCAGCCGGTCCACGGCGTCGCGCTGCATGACCTCGACGACCGACGTCGGGAAGTACGTGCGGATGTCGCCGAGCCACCGCGCGACGCGCGGTGCCGAGCCGCCGAGGCCCGCCGTGCGCGACCCCGACGACCCCGACGGCGTGAC
>NZ_JAAXOY010000091.1 GCF_012396155.1 Cellulomonas septica
CCAACGCGGCGGGCGCCACGACCAGTGCCCGCCGCGGCGGGCGCCTCGACCGGTTTCCGCCACGACGGGCGGCGTCACCCGGCGGGGCGACGTCCGCCGACACCCGCCCCGCGCAGGCCCGGGGGACAGGTGCCGCGCGTACCCTGACGCGCATGGCGCACGACGGACACACCGAGCTCCACGACCCGGAGACCGACCCGCTCGCGACGTACGTGCTCGAACCCGAGGACGTCCGCACCCTGCTCGCCCGCGTCGTCGCCGAGCCCGGTGCCGCGACGCACACGGCGCACGCGCCCTACACGGGCGGCCCGATCGCCGCGGTCCCGCTGTCCACCCCGGCCGACGTGGCGCGTGCCGCCCGTGCGGCGCGCGCCGCCCAGCGGCTGTGGGCCGCGACGCCCCTGCGGACCCGCACGGCGGTGCTGTCCCGCGTGCACGACCTCGTGCTCGCGCGGCAGAGCGACGTGCTCGACCTCATCCAGCTCGAGACCGGCAAGGCGCGCGTCGCGGCGTTCGAGGAGGTCTGCGACATCGCGCTCGTGTCGCGGCACTACGCCGCGCGCGCCGGCCGCTACCTGCGCACGCGCCGCGTCCCCGGCCTGATCCCGGGGCTCACGTCGGTCCGCGTGCTGCGGCACCCCGTCGGCGTCGTCGGGATCGTCGCGCCGTGGAACTTCCCCCTCACGCTGACGCTCGGCGACGTCCTGCCCGCGCTGGTCGCGGGCAACGCCGTGATCCTGCGCCCCGACCCGCAGACCGCCCTGACGGCGCTGTGGGCCGCGGAGCTGCTCGAGGAGGCCGGGCTGCCCGACGGGCTGCTCCAGGTCGTCGTCGGCGACGGCCCGACGGTGGGCGCGGCGGTCGTCGAGCACGCCGACCACGTGAGCTTCACGGGCTCGACCGCGACCGGTCGCGTCGTCGCCGCGAGCGCGGGGGAGCGGCTCGTGCCCGTGACCCTCGAGCTCGGCGGCAAGAACCCGATGTACGTCGCGGAGGACGCCGACGTCGAGGTCGCGGCCGAGGGTGCGGTCCGCGCGTGCTTCGTCGGCACCGGCCAGGTGTGCGTGAGCATCGAGCGGATCTACGTGCGCGAGGAGGTGTTCGACGCGTTCGCCGACGCGTTCGCCCGCCGCACGCGCGCCCTGCGCCTCGGCTCGGGGCTGGACTACCGGTCCGACGTCGGGTCCCTCACGTCCGCCGCACAGCTCGCGACGGTCGTCGAGCACGTCGAGGACGCCATCGGCCACGGCGCGACCGTGCTGGCCGGGGCCGTGCACCGCACCGACGTCGGCCCGTACTTCTACGAGCCGACGATCCTCGTCGACGTCCCGCCCGAGGCGCGGCTGCACCGCGAGGAGACGTTCGGCCCCGTCGTCGCGCTCTACCCGGTCGCGTCGGACGACGAGGCCGTCGCCGCGATGAACGACAGCGACCTCGGCCTCAACGCGAGCATCTGGACCGCCGACACGCGTCGCGGCGCCGCCCTGGCCCGCCGGGTGTGTGCGGGCACCGTCAACGTCAACGAGGGGTACGTGACGACGTGGGGCTCGGTCGGCGCCCCGCAGGGCGGCGTCGGCGACTCCGGGCACGGGCACCGGCACGGGCGCGAGGGCCTGTGGGAGACGACGCGCGTCCAGACGGTCGCCGTGCAGCACGGCGTGCACGCGGGCCTCGGGATGCACCGCCTGTTCGACCTGGGCACCGAGACGTGGCCCCGGGTCTTCACCGAGGTGCTGCGCGCGATGCGGGCCGCCCGCCTGCCCTGACCGACCCGGGCCGGGTCAGGCGTGGCCGGCGGCCGCCGGGGCGGGGTCCGTCTCGTCCGAGGTGCCCTCGAGGCCCGCCTGCTCGATGGTCGCGACCGCCTGGCGCGCGATCGCGAGCTCCTCGTTGGTCGGGACCACCATGACGCGGGTGCTCGTCCAGTCCGGGGAGATCGTCGTCGGCTCCTTCTTGCGGCCCGCGTTGCGCTGCGGGTCGACCGCGATGCCGAACGGCTCGAGCCCGGCGAGCGCGAGCGCGCGCACGGCGTCGTCGTTCTCCCCGACGCCCGCGGTGAACGTGATGACGTCCACGCGGCCCAGGACGGCCATGTACGCGCCGACGTACTTGCGCAGGCGGTGGAGGTAGACGTCGAGGGCGCGCTGCGCGCTGGGGTCGCCCTCCTCGACGAGGCGGTGGATCTCGCGGAAGTCGTTCTCCCCGGCCAGGCCCTTGAGGCCCGAGCGGCGGTTGAGCAGGTCGTCGATCTCGTCGACGGACATGCCCGCGTTGCGCTGCAGGTGGATGAGGACCGCGGGGTCGACGTCGCCCGAGCGCGTGCCCATGACGAGGCCCTCGAGCGGGGTCAGCCCCATCGACGTCTCGACCGCGACACCCCCGCGCACGGCCGACGCGGATGCGCCGTTCCCCAGGTGGAGGACGATCTGGTTGAGCTCCTCGACGCGGCGGCCGAGCACGCGCGCGACCTTGCCGGACACGTACTCGTGCGACGTGCCGTGGAACCCGTACCGCCGCACCCCGTAGGTCGTGGCGACGCCCTGGTCGATCGCGTACGTCGCGGCCGCGTCGGGCAGCGTGTGGAAGAACGCGGTGTCGAACACGACGACGTGCGGCACGTCCGGCAGCAGCTCGCGCGCGACCTCGATGCCCGTCAGGTTGGCGGGGTTGTGCAGGGGAGCGAGCGGCGCGAGCGCGTCGATGCGCGCGATCACGTCGTCGTCGACCAGCGCGGGGCCGGTGAAGTCGGACCCGCCGTGCACGACGCGGTGCCCGACCGCGACCACGTGCGCCGCCGCCAGGTCGGGCCCGATCTCGTCGAACAGGCCCAGGACGACCCGCAGACCCGCGCCGTGGTCCGCGATCACCGTGTCGCGCGTCGTCGTGCTGCCCGCGAACGTGTGCTTGACCGTGCCGACGTCCTCGCCGATCCGCTCGACGATACCCGCGGCGATCGCCTCGCCGCCGACCGGGTTGACCAGCTGGTACTTGATGGACGACGACCCGGAGTTCACGACGAGGACGCTGCCGTGGGCTCCGTGCGCGCTGTGCGGGCGGGGCTGGGTGATGGTCATCGGACGACGGCCTCCGGGGTCGTGGTCGCGCCGGCCGGTGCGTCGGCCTGCGCCTGGATCGCGGTGATCGCGACGGTGTTGACGATGTCCTGCACGAGCGCGCCGCGGGACAGGTCGTTCACGGGCTTGTTGAGGCCCTGGAGGACCGGGCCGACGGCGATCGCGCCGGCGGACCGCTGGACGGCCTTGTACGTGTTGTTGCCGGTGTTGAGGTCCGGGAACACGAAGACGGTGGCGCGGCCGGCGACGGCCGAGTCGGGCAGCTTGGTCTGCGCGACGGACGCGTCGACCGCGGCGTCGTACTGGATCGGCCCCTCGACGGACAGGTCGGGACGGCGCTCGCGGACCAGCGCGGTCGCGGCGCGCACCTTGTCGACGTCGGCGCCCGTGCCGGACGCGCCGGTCGAGTACGACAGCATCGCGATGCGCGGCTCGATGCCGAACTGCACGGCGGTCGCGGCGGACGAGATCGCGATGTCGGCGAGCTGCTCGGCCGTGGGGTCGGGGATGACGGCGCAGTCGGCGTAGACGAGCACGCGGTCCTCGAGGCACATGAGGAAGCAGCTCGACACGCTGCTCGTCCCGGGGGCCGTCTTGATGATCTCGAACGACGGCTTGATGGTGTGCGCGGTCGTGTGCGCGGCGCCCGACACCATGCCGTCGGCGAGCCCGAGGTGGACCATCATCGTGCCGAAGTACGACACCGACGGGACGATCTCCCGCGCGCGCTCGACCGTCATGCCCTTGTGCGCGCGGATCTGGGTGTACTCCGCCGCGAACCGCTCGACCCACGCGGGGTCGTGCGGGTCGATGAGGTCGGCGTCGGCGAGGTCGAGGCCCAGCTCGGTCGCGCGGGTGCGGATCGCGGCGGGCTCGCCGAGGATCGTCAGGCGGGCGACGCCGCGGCGCAGCAGGGTCGAGGCGGCGCGCAGGATCCGGTCGTCGTTCCCCTCGGGCAGCACGATGTGCTTGCGGTCGGCGCGCGCCCGGTCCAGCAGCTCGTACTCGAACATGAGCGGCGTGACGACCTCGGGCCGCGCGACGTCGAGCGCGCCGAGCAGCGCGGTGCCGTCGACGTGCTCCTCGAACAGCGCGAGCGCGGTGTCGACCTTGAGCTGGCTGTCCGCGGACAGGTGCCCGCGCGTCGCGGCCGCGGCGCTCGCCGAGCGGAACGACCCGAGGGACGTCGTGATGATGGGCAGGCGCGTGCCGAGGCCGTCGATGAGCCGCATGACGACCGGCGACGGCTCGAAACCGCCGTTGAGGATGATCCCGGCGAGCGAGGGGAAGCCCTCGGCGGCGTGCGCGATGAGCAGGCCGAGCAGCACGTCGGACCGGTCGCCCGGCGTGATGACGACCGCGCCGTCGGCGATGCGGTCGAGCAGGTGCTCGACCGACATCGCGCCGACGAGCACGTCGAGGACCTCGCGGGACAGCAGCTCGTCGTCGCCCGCCATGAGCGAGCCGCCGACGGCCTCCATGAGCTGGCGCACGGTCGGCGCGGTGAGCAGCGGGCTCTCGGGCAGCGCGAACGTCGGCAGGCCCGTGCCGCCCTCGACCTCGGCCTTCACGGCGTCGAGCGACGCGGGACCGCACCGGTTGACCGTGACGGCGAGCACCTGCGCGTGCTCGTCGCGCATCGCCCCCACCACGATGTCGACGACCTGGTGGATCGCCTCCGGTGTGCGGCCCGACCCGTTGACGACGAGCACGACCGGCGCGCCGAGGTTGGCCGCGATCCGGCCGTTGTACGCGAGCTCCGTCGGGCCGGCGACGTCCGTGTAGTCCGAGCCCACGACGACGACCGCGTCGCAGCGGCGCGCGACCTCGTGGTACCGCTGCACGATCTTGCCGAGCGCGGCCTCCTGGTCGGTCAGCACCTCCTCGTACGTCACGCCGACGCACTCGTCGTACGTGAGGTCGACGCCGTCGTGCGCGAGCAGCAGCTCGAGGACGTAGTCGCGCGTCTTGGTCGAGCGGGCGACCGGCCGGAACACCCCCACCCGCTGGACGGTGCGCGAGAGCAGGTCGACGAGGCCGAGCGCCACGACGGACTTGCCGGAGTCCCCCTCGGGGGAGGTGAGGTAGATGCTGCGGGCCACGGGGGCTGCTCCTGGTGCGTGATCCCCGGGGTGCGGGGGTGGTGCTGGTGCGGGGTCGTGCTGCTGGCGTGCTGCGGACGGGACGGGCGGGTCGCGGCGGTTCGCGGTGGCGTCGGCGCGACCCGCCCGGGTCCGGACGTGGCCCGTGAGCGTCACGGGCCGGGTGCGAGGACGGGTGCGCCCTCGCGTCAGGTGCTACTCGTTGTCACCGCCCGTGGAGACGGTGGCGTTCTGCTGCGGGCCGCCCTGCTCCGTGGCGGTCTCGCCCGCGTCGGGCCACACCCAGTCGCGCACCTCGGGCAGGTCGTCGCCGTGCTCGCGGGTGTACTCGCGGGCCTCGATGCGCTTGTCGACCATGCGCTGACGCAGGCCGGCGTACGCGGTGCCCAGGTGCGGGACGCGGTCGATGACGTCGATGACGAGGTGGAACCGGTCGAGGTCGTTGAGCATGACCATGTCGAACGGCGTCGTCGTCGTGCCCTCCTCCTTGTACCCGCGCACGTGGATGTTCGCGTGCCCGTTGCGGCGGTACGTGAGGCGGTGGATGAGCCACGGGTACCCGTGGTAGGCGAAGATCACCGGCCGGTCGGCGGTGAACAGGCCGTCGAAGTGGGTGTCCGACAGGCCGTGCGGGTGCTCCTTCTCGTCCTGCAGCCGCATGAGGTCGACGACGTTGATGACGCGGACCTTGAGGTCGGGCAGCTCGCGCTTGAGGATGTCGGCCGCGGCCAGCACCTCGAGCGTCGGCACGTCGCCCGCCGCGGCGAGCACGACGTCCGGCTTCTCGCCCGGGACCTCGGTGCCCGCCCACTCCCAGATGCCGAGGCCGCGCGTGCAGTGCGCGATCGCCTCGTCCATCGTGAGGAAGTTCGGCGCGGGCTGCTTGCCGGACACCACGACGTTGACGTACTGCCGGCTGCGCAGGCAGTGGTCGTAGGTCGACAGCAGCGTGTTCGCGTCCGGCGGGAAGTAGACCCGGACGACCTCGGCCTTCTTGTTGATGACGTGGTCGACGAAGCCGGGGTCCTGGTGGCTGAACCCGTTGTGGTCCTGCCGCCACACGTGGCTCGACAGCAGGTAGTTGAGCGACGCGATGGGCCGGCGCCACGGGATGTGGTTCGTGACCTTCAGCCACTTCGCGTGCTGGTTGAACATCGAGTCGATGATGTGGATGAACGCCTCGTAGCAGTTGAACAGCCCGTGGCGGCCCGTGAGCAGGTAGCCCTCGAGCCAGCCCTGGCACTGGTGCTCCGACAGCATCTCCAGCACGCGCCCCGCGCGGGACAGGTGCTCGTCGACCTCCTCGCCGTAGAAGTCCGCGTTCCACTGCTTGTCGGTGGTCTCGAAGACCGCCTGCAGACGGTTCGACGCGGTCTCGTCCGGGCCGAAGATCCGGAAGTTGTCGGGGTTCTGCTTGATGACGTCCGTGAGCCACTGACCCAGGACGCGCGGCGCCTCGCTGATCGACCCGGCGGGCGTCGGCACGTCGACCGCGTAGTCGCGGAAGTCCGGCAGGCGCAGGTCCTTGAGCAGCAGGCCGCCGTTGGCGTGCGGGTTGTCGCTCATCCGCAGGCCCTCGGGCGGCGCGAGCGCGCGGATGTCGTCGTTCAGCCGCCCTGTCGCGTCGAAGAGCTCCTCGGCCTTGTACGACTCGAGCCACGTCCGCAGCACGTCCAGGTGCTCCGGGGTGTCGCGCGCGCTCGACAGCGGCACCTGGTGCGCGCGCCACGAGCCCGTCGTCTTCTTGCCGTCGATGTAGTCCGGGCCGGTCCAGCCCTTCGGCGTGCGGAAGACGATCATCGGCCACATCGGGCGCTCGTCCTTGCCCGCGCGGGCCTGCTCCTTGATGTCCGCGATCTCGTCGAGGACCTCGTCGAGCAGCACCGCGAAGCGGCCGTGGATGTCCGCGTGGGACTCGTCGTCGAAGCCCGCGACGAACACGTGCGGCTTGTGCCCGTAGCCCACCATGAGGGCCTCGAGCTCGTCGTCGCTGATGCGGGCCAGCACCGTCGGGTTCGCGATCTTGTACCCGTTGAGGTGCAGGATCGGCAGGACGACGCCGTCCTTCACCGGGTTGACGAACTTGTTCGAGTGCCAGCTCGTCGCGAGCGGGCCCGTCTCCGCCTCGCCGTCGCCGATCACCGTCGCGACCAGCAGGTCCGGGTTGTCGAACGCCGCGCCGTACGCGTGCGACAGCGCGTAACCGAGCTCGCCGCCCTCGTGGATCGAGCCCGGCGTCTCCGGCGCCACGTGCGAGGGGATGCCGCCCGGGAACGAGAACTGCCGGAACAGCCGGCGCAGGCCCTCGTCGTCCTCCGTGATGTCCGTGTAGACGTGCGAGTACACGCCGTCGAGGTACGCGGACGCGACGAGGCCCGGGCCACCGTGGCCCGGGCCCGTGACGTAGATCGTCGACTGCAGGCGCTCCGCGATGACGCGGTTGAGGTGCGCGTACAGGAAGTTGAGACCGGGGGTCGTGCCCCAGTGGCCGAGCAGACGCGGCTTGACGTGGTCACGCGTCAGCGTCTCGCGCAGCAGCGGGTTGTCCAGCAGGTAGATCTGGCCGACCGACAGGTAGTTGGCGGCACGCCACCACTGGTCGATGCGTTCCAGCGTCTCCGCGGAGACAGTCTCGCCGGACCCCCTGCGCCAGGTGGTCTCGGCCGACGTCGCAGTGCTCATGCTCGCTCCCCATCGTCGTCCGGCTGCTTGCCTCGCCGGTGCCCCCGTTGCCAGCGTTCCCTGGGATCGCACCGAGTTCCGGGACTTCCGACCTACGGCCGGGGAACGACGGCACGCCCACGTGTCATACAACCGCACAACGGCCCCCTGCGCAGGAGGTGACCTTGGTCTCGTTCGGCCCGTCACCGGGTGTCCGCGCCCAGGTCAGCCGGTGTTGGCGCGGTCGTCGCCGAGGTCCTGCGGGGTGCGGTGCGGGCGGTGTGCCGGGGCGTCGGCCGGACCGGGTTACCGTGACCCGGTGACCGAGCAGGAGGCGCCGACGACGACGTGGTGGCAGGCCGCGCGACGTCCGCGCATGCTGCTGCTGCTCGTGGTGCTCCTCGGTGCCGCCGCGGTCTGCGGGCGGCTCGGCGCGTGGCA
>NZ_JAAXOY010000910.1 GCF_012396155.1 Cellulomonas septica
GCACCCGGGCGCACCACGTCGAGGTGCAGGCGGTTGCGCAGCGGGCGCGGCTCGCCCGACCTCCGGACGCGCAGCGCGGGGTCGCGGCGCAGCGGGTCGACGAGACCTCCGTCGTCGGTGGGTGCGTAGCCGAGCACGCCCTGCCAGAACGGGCGCACCGCGGCGGGGTCCGGCGACTCCACGACGACGCTCAGTCGCTGGAGGGCCGACGGGTCCGCGGTCAGACCGAGGTCGCGCGCCACCGCCGACACCGCACCCGCGTGCTCGTCCGACCCGACGCGCACGCGCACGCCGGTCGCGCGCAGGTCGACCAGGACGTCGCCCGTCAGGTCGAGCAGCCGCCCCGTGAGCGCGGCCCCCTCCGTCAGCGACGGTGCGTCGAACCACGCCGTCGCGACGCCGTCGACCGTCCGCCAGTCCGCCGTCGTCCCCGTCATACGGGGCACGCTAGGCGCGCGCACCGGGTGGCGACCAGGGTCGACCGGACGCCCGCGCGGTGCGGACGTGTCACACGCGCGCGTGCTGTCTCGTCTCGTGCACGAGAGCGCCGCACGGGTGCTCGGGAGCGACGGGAGACACCTCATGAGCACGCACGTGCTGGTCCTCGGCGGCGGGTACGCCGGTGTGATGGCCGCGAACCGCCTGTCCGGCCGCGACGACGTCTCGGTCACCCTCGTCAACCCGCGGGCGCGGTTCGTCGAGCGCGTGCGGCTGCACCAGGTCGCGGCCGGGACGCACGGCGGCCTCCACGACTGGGCGGAGGTGCTGGGGGAGCGGGTGCGCGTGGTCGTGGACGAGGCGACGGACATCGACACGGCGCACCGCCGGGTCCGGCTCGCGGGCGGGACCGACCTGCCCTACGACCACCTCGTGTACGCGGTCGGCAGCCACGCGACCGACGGCGGGGTGCCGGGTGCCGCCGCGCACGCGCTCGCGGTCAGCACGTTCGAGTCCGCGACGCGGGTGCGGGCGACCCTCGACGCCACGCCGACCGCGCCCGTGGTCGTCGTCGGCG
>NZ_JAAXOY010000911.1 GCF_012396155.1 Cellulomonas septica
GACGCCGACGCGACGCCGGGCGCGAGGTGGTGCTCGGCGAACCAGAACCGGCGGTAGCCGAGCGCGTCGGCGCGCACGGCCAGGTCGAGGCTCGCGCGGATCGCGTCCTGGCCGGTCGCGCCGTCGGCGACGACCGCGAGGTCGAGGATCGAGAGCGGGACGCGGCGGGCGGTGGTGGTGGGGCTCATGGCGGTCCTGTCGTCGTGGTGCTGCGGAGGCCGTGGAGCGCGGCGCGATCCGGTGGATCCGGTGTGGTCGGTGTCGCGGCGCGCGGTCGGGTACGGGTCGTCAGGTCGAGGGCGTCAGGTGCGGGCAGGGTGGGCGGTCCGGTGCAGCGCGAACCGCGCGGCCGCGGCTCGCGTCGGCCCGTCGGGGTCCTCGGCCGCGAGGTCGGCCAGCACGCGCCCGATCGCGGGCCCGAACTTGAAGCCGTGCCCGGAGAACCCGGCGGCCACGACCACGCGGCCGCGCCGGTCGAGCACGAAGTCGTGGTCGGGCGTCGTCGTGTACGTGCAGGACACGGGCTCGAAGGAGTCGGGGTCGGCCCCCGGCACCCACGTGCGGACGTACTGCCGGAGCTGCGCGAGCTGGCCGGGCTCGGGCTCGTAGGTCCGCCGGTCGGGGTCGGTCACGGGGCCGACGCCGTGGAAGCCGATCTTGAGCCCCTCGACGGGGTCGACGAGCCCGTAGGTGCCGCTCGGCCAGCCGTCGAGGTCGAGCGGCTGGTGCGTGAACACGGGCCACGACTCGGGCGTCGGCGCGGCCGTCCGCAGGGCGAAGTGCGCGGGCTGCTCCTGCGTGACGACCAGGGACGGCAGACCGTCGGCGACCGCGGCCGCGTCGACGAGGCCGGCGCCCGCGCCCGTCAGCAGACGGTGCGTCCAGGCACCGACGGCGACGACCACGCTGCGCGCGACGACCTCGTCGGTCGCGGTCCGGACGAGGACTCCGCCCGGGACGTCGACCAGCCCGGTCACCGGCGTGTCGTGCCGGACGTCGGCGCCGTGCGCGCGAG
>NZ_JAAXOY010000912.1 GCF_012396155.1 Cellulomonas septica
CGCGGTCCTCTGGGGGCGCGACGCGCAGTCGCTGCGTCCGGCGCTCGGGTCGGTGCCGCGGGTCGAGTCGGTCCACCCGTCGCCGCTGTCGGCGAGCCGCGGGTTCTTCGGGTCCCGCCCGTTCTCGACCGTCAACCGCCTGCTCGAGGAGCAGGGCGCGGACCCGGTCGACTGGCGCCTGCCCTGACGTCCCGGGCGTCCGCGACGGCCGCGGCCGTCCAGCTCGGCGCGGCAGCGACCGTCACGGCGGCTCCGCTCAGGGCAGGCACAGCGGCGGCATCCCGCCCTCGGTCGTCAACCGGACCTGCACCTCGGGCGTCGCGCCGATGTTGCCCGGGAGCTTCCCGCGGACCGTCGGCAGGTCGGCGCACCGCGACGTCAGCTGCGCCGAGTTGTTGACCTGCACCACCGTCGCGGCCGACCACACCCAGCCGGTCGGGACGGCGCGGTCGGGCACGGTGAACGCGAACTCGACGTGCTCGTCCTGCTGGATGCCGGGGGCGGAGAAGTAGACGGTCCAGTACGCGTTGCCCGTCCAGAAGTTCGGCGTACCCGTGCCGGTCACGGTGCACGGCGTCGTGCTCGCGCTGCCGTCGGCCTTCACGACGCGGCACGAGTCCGGCGCCGGACCCGGGACGCGCCATGTCGCGGGGACGGCGAACCCGCCCACGAGCACGCGCACGCGCGTGACGGCGGTCGGTGTCGGGGCACCCGTGAGGGGGTAGGTCTGCGTGCCGCTCGTGAGCGTGCCCTGCGCGGTCGCGAGGACACCGGAGGCGCCGAACAGCGTCACGGCGACGGGACGTCCCGCGCACGCGGCCTGGTCGGCGGCGGTGAGACCGTCGAGGCGGATGGAGGTCGATGCGGTGGCCGTCGTCGGGACGACCTGCACCGGGATCGCGGTGCACGCGCTGCGGACGACGACCGCGGCCGGGTGGGCGCGGACGTCGAGGCGCGACGCGCTCGCCGGCTCGACGGGGAGCGCGGCGCCGACGACGGCGAGGGCGAGCGCC
>NZ_JAAXOY010000913.1 GCF_012396155.1 Cellulomonas septica
GGTCGAGTCCGCCCGGGCGCAGGTCGCGCCCGAGATCAGCGCCTGATCGACCGAGGGCGGTCCCGGACGAGCGTCGCCGAACCGCGCGCCCGGGGCTGTCCGGACGACGACGCCTCGCGGGTGCCGCGCCCGCGCCGACCTCGGGACCGGGGCGGAGGGTGGCAGCACGCTCGACGTGCCGACGTCGCGGACGGGCCCTACATTCCGTGCCATGACCCAGACGACGCTCTCACCTGCACCGTCACAGCTCCGTGTCCCGTCGCGCGGCCGCCTCACGGGCGTCCGGGTCCGCGACTTCCGCCGCAGCGCGTGGGCCGGTCCCACCGACCGCATCAGCCGCGCCGACGTCGTGCTGCAGCGCACGCCCGACGGCGACGTCGCGGTGCTCGCCCGCACGGGCGCGCTCCTCGGTCTCCTCCCGACCTCGTGGGTCCGGTCGGTCGACTTCGACCTGTGGACCGCGGAGCGCCGCGGCGCGACGGCCGTCGCGCAGGCCTACCTGGGCGGCACGCGCGAGGAGTCGGACCTCTTCGTGCTGCTCGGCTGGACGGGTCGCTGACCCACCCGCCTCGACGTGCCTCGTCCCGCCGCGCAGGCAGCCCAACATCCGGCGACCTTCCCCTGATCCCTCGGGACGCGCACCCGGCCGCGCCCTTCTAGCCTGAGGTCGGGTCCAGCACCGGTGCCGCACACCGCGGGACGGGAGCACGGCTCATGGGCCTGGGGGCCGCCGGGGGCGACACCTCGACGCACGTGAGGGCGGTCGGGGCACGGCCCCGTGACGTCCTCGAGACGGAGCTCCTCGAGGCGCACGACGCGGGCGTCCTCGACGCCGAGTACGTGCTGCCCCTGCGCTGGGAGCGCGACGACGACCTGGCCGAGCTCACCGCGTACCTGCGCGACCTCGCGGGGCACGTGCCCGTCACGGTCGTCGACGGCTCGCCGCCCGCGCGGTTCGCCGCGCACGCCGGCGCCTGGGGCACGACCGTCCGGCACGTGCGGCCCGCGCCCTG
>NZ_JAAXOY010000914.1 GCF_012396155.1 Cellulomonas septica
GAGGGCGCGGATCGCGCGCGCGAGGTGCGCGTCGACGCCCGCAGGGCGCTCGGCGACCGCGCGCTGGAGCGCGACTGGGTCGGAGCCCTCACGGCCTCCGTGCACGACCCGCTGCTGCTCGGGCTGCCCTACCGCGACCTCGTCGCGCTCCACCTGCGCGCGGGCGACACCGCCGCCGTCGAGCGCGTCGTCCGGTTCCTCGGGACGTCCGACGTGCCGCTGCTGCGCGGCGCGGTGTTCGACGTCCTCTCCACCTACGCGGAGCGGTCGCCCGACGCCGCGACCGCGTTCCTGGTCCGCGTCGCCGTGCACGACGCACCCGAGCTCCAGCGCATCGCCCTTCACGCGACGTGCCTGCTGCCCGCCACCGCGCAGGCCGACGTGTACGCGGGCGTCGTGACCGACCCCGACAGCACCGACGCGCACGCCGTGGCCGCCGCGTTCGCGCTGTACTCGAACGGCACGTCGGACCCGCAGCGGCTCATCGGCGACGTGCTCGACCGGGTCGTCGGGCGGCTGCACGTCTTCCCGCCGCGCCGCGGCACGTGGCCGCTCGTGACCTTCTTCTCGCAGGTCACCATGACGAACTACGTCAACGGGTGCGCCGACCCCGCGGTCGTGGACGCGACGAGCCGCCTGTGGCGGCACGTCCTGGTCGACCGCATCGGGGTGCTGCGCCCGTGGGGCCCGCTCGTCCAGCGGCTCGTCGTCGAGGGCGTCGTCGCGCGCCGCATCGCCCGTCGCGTGCTGCTCCTGTTCACCCCGCCGGGCCGGCCCGACGGACCGGTCGAGCTGGGTGGTGACCGGCCCGAGTCGCCCGCCGCGCGGCGCGTGCTCGCGGGTCTCGACCCGCACGCCGACGTCGGCGCCCTGACGTCGGACCTGCGCACGCTGCTCGCGTCCGGCACGACCATGTTCCGCGTGCTCGCCGCGCTGGTCGTCGCGGTCCACGGCCTCGCCGACGCCGCCGGGACGGACATCGGCTTCGCGCTCGACCCGAACCGCCT
>NZ_JAAXOY010000915.1 GCF_012396155.1 Cellulomonas septica
CGTGAGGCCCGCGGCGGTGCGCACCGCCGACGCCTCGAGCGCGGTGAGCGCGTGCTCCGACGCGAGCGTCGCGGCCGCCCGGGTCACCTCGGCGGTGACGTTCGGGTTGCCGTCGCGGTCGCCGCCGATCCACGAGCCGAGCCGCGCGAACGGCCGGACCTCGGGGGCCTGCGTGCCCGCCACGTCGCCGAGCAGCCAGTCGTCGAGGCGCCGGTACACGGCGGGCAGGACGTCGGCGAGCGTCGAGTCGAAGACGTTGAGGACCGTGCGGACCTCGTCGAGGACCGTCGGCTTGGCGGCGCGCAGCGGTGCGGTGCGCCACAGCGTCTCGATCTCGGCGAGCAGGCGGCGGTCGTTCTCGGCGATCGACATGCCGCCGCGCGAGCGGATGTCGCGCTCCCCCACGAGCTCGGCGATGCGGCGGATCGAGTTCGACACCGCACGCCGCCGGGCCTCGGTCGGGTGCGCCGTGAGGACGGGACGGAATTCGAGGCGCTGGACGAGCGCGCGCACCTCGTCGGTGCCGAGCTCCTCGCGCGCCCGCTCGACCGCGGCCGGCAGGGAGTCGTCGGGGGCCAGGTCGTTCGGCTCGAGGCTCGCCTCGCGCTCGCGCAGCACGCGGACGCGGTGGTACTCCTCGGCCGTGTTGGCCAGGTGGAAGTAGCAGGTGAACGCGCGGGCGACCTGCTCGGCACGCTCGAGCGAGAGGCCGGCGACGAGGGCCTCGGCCTGCTCGAGCGCGTCGCTGTCGGGCTCGTCGTGCGCGCGGATCGCCAGCTCGCGGAGGTGCTCGACGTCGTCGAGCAGGTCCTGGCCGACGGACTCGCGCAGCACCCGGCCGAGGAACTCGCCGAGGACGCGGACGTCGTTCCGCAGCGGCTCGGGGACGTCGTGCCGGGCGAGGCCGCGACGCACGTCGCGCGGGGGAAGCGGTGCAGTCACCGGGCCAAGATAGGCCCCGACCGGCGCTGCGGTCGCCCACGGTCCAGGCGCTGGGCAGGGTCCG
>NZ_JAAXOY010000916.1 GCF_012396155.1 Cellulomonas septica
GGCGCCGAGCACCCGGACACGCTCGCGACGCGCGGCGACCTCGCGCTCGTGCACCACGACGCGGGACGCACCGACCACGCGCTGTCCCTGCTCGAGGCGACGCTCGCCGACCGGGCGCGCGTCCTCGGGCCGCTGCACCCCGCGACGCTCACCAGCCGCAACAACCTGGCCGTCGCGTACCGCGAGGCGGGCCGCGCCGAGGAGGCCGTCCCGCTCCTGGAGAAGACGTTCCGGGACCGGCAGCGCATGCTCGGGCCCGACCACGTCGACACCGCCGCGAGCCGGGTCCTGCTCATCGAGGTGTACCGCGAGGAGGACCGCCTCGACGACATCGTCGAGCTGCTCGAGCGGGCGTGCGTCGACGACGAGCGCATCCTCGGCCCCGACGACGCGCAGACGGTCGCGAGCCGCGCCGCCCTCGCGGAGGCGTACCGGGAGGCGGGTCGCGTCGAGGACGCGCAGGCGGTCGAGTCGGGCAGGCCCGTCGGGGTGTGGATGCCGGGGCGCAAGCGCGCGGTGCGCCGCATCCCGCGTCGCCAGACCGGCTGACCCGGTCGTCGCGCGGTCGCCCGGCTCAGGCGCCGGTGCGGGCCAGGCGGTGCCGGTCGAGCCCGGCGAGGACGAGGTCGAGCGTGAACGCGAACTCGGCGCGGGTGTCGCACACCGACAGGGCGCCGTCGGTCTCGTGCACGACGGAGGCGGCCATGCGCGCGAGGTTCGGCAGGTCCTCGCCGACGGTGGTGGTCGCGGCGGGGTCGGGTGCGAGGGTGCCGCCCTCGGGCTCGAACAGCTCGCGGGAGAAGCCGAGCAGCATGCTCCCCAGCGCGTGGATGGCACGGTGCGCGAGGTCGTCGTCGAAGCCGGCCTCGGTGAGCGTCCCGACGAGCTGCTCGTAGACGGGCCAGACGGAGGGCGGTGACGTCGTCTGCGCCGCGACCAGGCCGGGCGCCCACGGGTGGCGGAGCATGACGTCGCGCGCGGCGAGGCAGCGGCGGCGGACCGCGAC
>NZ_JAAXOY010000917.1 GCF_012396155.1 Cellulomonas septica
GAGTCGTCGGAGGAGGACCGCTCGGACGCCGGCTGACCGCTGGGGGACCCCCCTCGCCCCGCCGCAGCGCGAGCCGCACCGCGCGGTCGAAGCCGACGAGCCCGTCGGGCGGGTCGGGCACCCAGCGGGCGATGTCGTGCTCGTCGCACACGACCTCGTGCACGAGCGACTCGACGAGCGGCCGCGCGAGCCCGCCCGGCACGGGCGTGACGAGCGAGACCCACAGGCTCGACAGCCGCGGCGTGAGCACGCCGACGCCCACGATCACGCGTCGCGGCAGCCCGGCGGCGGCGGCGTAGCGCTGCATCATGTCGCGGTAGGTGAGGACGTCGGGACCGCCGATGTCGAACCCGCGGCTCACCTCGGGCGGCATCGCCGCGGCGCCGACGAGGTAGCGCAGCACGTCGCGGATCGCGATGGGCTGGATGCGGTTCTCGACCCAGCGCGGCACCGTCATCGCCGGCAGGCGCTCGGTGAGGTAGCGCATCATCTCGAACGACGCCGAGCCGGACCCGAGGATGACCGCGGCGCGCAGCACCGTCGTCGGGACGCCCGACGCGAGCAGGATCTCGCCGACCTCGGTGCGCGACGCGAGGTGCGGCGACAGGTCCTCGCCCTCGGGGTACAGCCCGCCGAGGTAGACGATGCGCCGCACGCCGGCCTCGCGCGCGGCACGCGCGAACGTGAGCGCGGTCATCCGGTCGCGCGACTCGAACGTCCGGCCCGACCCGAGCGAGTGGATGAGGTAGTACGCGATCTCGACGCCCTCGAGCGCGGCGCGGATCTGGTCGAGGTCCGACGCGTCCGCCTCGACCGCCTCGACCTCGCCGACCCACGGGCGCCCGCGCAGCCGCTGGGGTGACCGCGCGAGGGCACGCACGCGGTAGCCGGCCGACAGGAGCTCGGGGACGAGGCGCCCGCCCACGTAGCCGGTCACGCCCGTGACGGCGACGAGCGGGGCGTCGGACCGTGGCCGCCCGTCCGGTCCGGGACCCGGCACGAG
>NZ_JAAXOY010000092.1 GCF_012396155.1 Cellulomonas septica
CGTCCGGTCGCTCCCGTTCGACGGCCCCGCGCGCCCGGCCGCAGGACGCCGCCCGCGTCGGACCGGTCGCGAGCGGACGCTTGCGCCACGGGGAGCGGCGCGGAGGACGCGATCTCGTGGTGATGTCGTGGTTTCGCCGACGCGGCGCCGGCGCCCGGCTTAGCATCGCCGCCGTGACGAGGGTGCGGAGGCTGGCGACGCTCGGCGCGGGCGTGCTCGGCGCGGCCGTCGTCGGGACGTTCCTCGTCGTGCAGGGCGTGGGGCAGTCGGCCGTCCGCGCGTCGGTCGAGGAGGTCCCGGACACGCCCGTCGTCATCGTCCCGGGGGCGGGCCTGCGGCCCGACGGCAGCCCGTCGACGTACCTGCGACGACGCCTCGACGCGGCGGCCGACCTGTACGCGCGCGGCACGGTCCAGGTGGTGCTGGTGAGCGGCGACAACAGCACGCGCTGGCACGACGAGCCGACCGCGATGCGCGACTGGCTCGTCGACCGGGGCGTCCCCGCGGACCGCATCGTGCGGGACCACGCGGGGCTCGACACGCACGACACGTGCGTGCGCGCGCACGACGTGTTCGGCGTCGAGCAGGCCGTCGTCGTCACGCAGAGCTACCACCTGCGCCGCATGCTGTTCTCGTGCCGGGAGGCGGGGATCGACGTGACGGGCGTCGGGGTGTCCGCGGCGAGCGTCGAGCCCGCGAAGGCTGTCGTGTACCGGGTCCGGGAGGTGCCGGCGTCGCTGCGCGCGGCGTGGGACGCGGCGACGTCCCGTCCTCCCGCGCTCGGCGGCCCGCGCGAGACCGGCGTCGACGACGCGCTCGCGACGGCCGACGGCTGATCGCACCACCGCGACCGTCGGCGGCCGGACGCACCGGAGCCCGGCCCCCTGGGGGACCGGGCTCCGGTGGTGTCGCGTCGCGGTGCGTCAGGCCGCGGTGACCGTCCGTCGGCGTCGGACGACGACCAGCGCCGCGCCGAGAGCCAGGAGCAGGAGGCCCGCCACCACGACCCGTGCGACGTCCGCACCGGTCGTGGCGAGCGCCGCGCGCCCGTCGACCACCTCGACCGTGACGGTGCCCGTGGTGCGGGCGCCCTGGTCGTCGACCACGGTGTAGGTGAAGGTCACGGTGCCCGTGAAGCCGGGCGCCGGGGTGTAGACGAGCTTGCCGTCGACGATCGCCACGATGCCGGAGGACGGCTGCGTGACGTCGACGATGGTGACCGTGCCGCCGTCGGGGTCGGTCACGCCGGCGAGGACGTCGATCGTGACGGCCGAGCCGACACCGGTCGTGACCGTGCTGCCGCCCGAGGGGGCCTTCACGACGACCGGCGCGGCGTTCCCGACGGTGACGGTCACCGTGGCGGTGGTCGTGTCGGTCCCGTCGTCGACGGTGTACGTGAAGGTCACCGTGCCGGAGAACCCGGTGGGCGGGGTGTAGGTCGCGACGCCGTTCGTGACCGTCACGGTGCCGCGCGTGGTGCCGTCGGCGCCGGTGGGGGTGCCGACCGTCACGGTGAGCGGGTCGCCGTTGGCGTCGGTGACGCCGTCCAGCAGGTCCAGCTCGACGGGCGTCGCGTACGGCGTCGTCCCGGTGACCGCGGGGGCGACGGGTGCCGCGTTGGCGACGGTGACGACGAGCGTGCCGGTGTCCGTGCCGCCCGCGCCGTCCGACACGGTGTACGTGACGGTGACGTCGCCCGCGAAGCCCGCGGCCGGCGTGACGGTGAGGCGGCCGTCGGTCTCGACGACGACGGTCGCGCCGTTGTCGGCGGTCGCGCCGGTGACGACGAGCACCTGGTCGGTGCCGGGGATGTTCGCGTCGGTGTCGTCGCCGAGCACGTCGACGGTGACCGGGGTGCCGGACGCCGTCGAGGCGGTGTCGTCGACCGCGACGGGCGCGGCGTTGGCGACGGTCACGGTGACCGTGCCGGTGGCCGTCACGTCGCCGTCGGTGACGTCGTACGTGAACGTCACGGTGCCGGCCCAGCCGGTCGGCGGCGTGTAGCGGACCTGGCCGTTCTCGATCGCCGCGGTGCCGCGGGCGGTGCCGCCGGAGTCGCGCGGCGTCGTGACCGAGCCGGGGACGATCGACAGCACGTCGGCCGTGTTCGGGTCGGTGTCGTTGCGGAGGACGTCGACCAGCACGGACCGGTCGGTCGGCGTGGTCACCGGGCCGTCGGCGACCGCGGACGGCGAGCCGTTGGCGACGGTCACGCGGAGCTCGCCGACGTCCGTGCCACCGGCCCCGTCGCCGACCGTGTAGGTCACGACGACGACACCGGAGAAGCCGGTCGGCGGGTGCACCGTGAGGGTGTTGTCCGTCTCGACGTCGACCGTGCCGCGGTCGGCGGACGCGGAGACGATGCGCAGCGACTGCCCGGGGACCCCGGCGGTGACGTTCACGTCGGTGTCGTTCGCGAGCACGGCGACGTGGCTCGCCGCCGTGTTCGTGGCGGTGCTGGCGGTGTCGTCGACCGCGACCGGCGGGGTGTTCGCGACGGTCACGACGACCTCCGCGGTGTCGGTGAGCCCGCCCTCGTCGGTCACCGTGTAGGTGAACCGGTCGGTGCCGGCCCAGCCGGTGCTCGGCGTGTAGCGGACGGTGCCGTCGGCCTGCACGGCGGTCGTGCCGTGCGCGGGCGCGCCGGTCACGGTGACCGTGAGGTCGCCCTCGGCGTCGGCGTCGTTGGTGAGGACGTCGACGTCGACCGACGTCTGGCCCGCCGCGACGGTCGCGGTGTCGTCGCCGGCCGTCGGGGCGCCGTTCACGGTGAAGGTGACCGTGACGACGGTCGACTGCGCGGTGCCGTCGGACACCCGGTAGGTGAACGAGTCCGTCCCGCGGTACGAGCCGGTCGACGTGTACGTGCCGGTGCCGTTCGGGTTGAGCGTCAGCGTGCCGTGCGCCGGGCCGGTGACGAGGACGGCGGTGAGCGGGTCGCCGTCGGCGTCGGTGTCGTTGGCCAGCACCGAGATCGACCGCGTCGCGCCCGTGTTGACCGTGTAGGCGTCGGCGACCGCGACGGGCGCGTTGTTCGTGACCGTGACGGTCACGACGGCCGTGTCGGTCAGGCCGCGCGAGTCCTCGACGACGTACTCGAACGTGTCCGTGCCCTTGAAGCCGGCGCGCGGCGTGTAGGTCACGGTGTCGCCGTCGAGGACGGTGACCGTGCCGCCGTTGGCGCTCGTCGGGCCGGCGGACCGCAGGCGCAGCGTGTCGCCGTTGGGGTCGTTGTCGTTGACGAGCACGTCGACGTCCACGGGCGTGGCGCCGCGGGTGGTCGCCGTGTCGGCGACGGCGTTCGGTGCGGTGTTGAGCACCTCGATCTGCACGGACGTCGTGGCGCGGTAGCCGCCCGGGTCCTGGATCGTGTAGGTGAACACGTCACGACCGGCGAAGTCGTCGCGCGGCGTGTAGCGGATCTGGCCGCTCGGCAGGATCTCGGCGGTGCCGCCCGCGGTGTCGGTGACGGCGACGACCGTCAGCACGTCCCCGTCGGGGTCGCTGTCGTTCGCGAGCACGTCGATGTCGAGCCGGCGCTGCGAGGACGTCGGCGTGAACGTGAGGACGTGCGGCTGCGCGACCGGGGGCCGGTTGACGCCCGGCAGGGGCGTCGTGACGACCGGGTTGAGCAGCACGTTCGACGCGGACGCGGCCGCGGCGTAGGTGGTCGCGCCGCGGTACGTCATGGCCGCGGAGTTGACGATCTTCTGGGTGTCGCGCGCGTCGAGGTTCACGCGCACGTCGAAGACGACGGTGTGCTGCGCGGTGGACCCGGACGGCGAGACGGGCACGTCGCCGCCGGCCGTGGAGGTCGCGCCGCTGCCGAGGTAGGCGACCACGTGGCCGTTGAGCGAGCCGTCGTAGTGGCCGACGTCGCCGTCGCCCGGGGCGTCGGTCTGCGTGGCGCCGTCGACGACGAGCGAGCCCGGCACGTACGTCGTGCCCGTCGGGATCGCGTCGAAGAAGCGCGAGTCGGACGCGGTGTCGAGGCCGATGTTCTGGACGGGGACCGTGTAGCGCAGCACGTCACCGGGCTCGACGAGCCCGCCGTTGACGTCCTCGACGCTCTTCACGCCCAGCAGCTTGGGGTCGTAGAGCTCGGTCGCGAACGTGACGACGCCGGGGTAGAACGTCTCGCCGCCGGTCGTGAGCGTGAGGTTCGCGCTCGTCGCGCCGTTGGGCAGGATCCCGTCGGCGTTGAACAGGTCGGCGTCGAAGCCGAGCTGGTTGTTGTACGACGGGGAACGCCCGGGCACGGCCACGCCGTGGCGGCTGATCGACGAGTTGAACGGGTTCGTGGCGGGGTTGAGCGCGTCGGAGATCGTCGTCGAGTTGAGGCGGAACGCGTCGCCCGTGAGGCCCATGTCGCCCTCGTAGGTGACGGCGCCGAGCGTCGTCTTGACGGGGCCGCTCGGCGGCGTGAGGAAGCCGCTCACGGTGAACGTCGGCATGCCGTTGCCCGACGCGACGGAGCCGAAGCCGGTGAAGACGGTGAGGTTGCGCGCGGGCGCGTCGGGGTCGGACACCGCGACGACCAGCGACCAGCCGGCGTAGTCGTCGGTCGTGCCCGTCGTCGACTGGACGTTCGCGACCGTGTACACGCCGCTGCCCGCGGTCGCGACGAGGCCCGTGACGTCGAGGTACGACTGGTAGCCGTTGTCGGACGCGTTGACGTCGACCTGGCTGGCCGTGAGGTCGCGGTACGTCGCGGACCCCGGGACCTTGAGCTTGACGTTCCCGCGCAGGGCCGAGTTCGACCAGGTCGCGTTCGCGGTCTCGGTGCGCCCGCCCCAGACGAGGGCCGCGAACAGCACGGAGCCGTTCTCCGGCACGGTGAGCGTCGCGCTCGACGCGTTGAACGTCGAGGCGTCCGCGTCGTCGTTGACGAACTGCGCGGTGAAGTCGTTGTTGGAGTACGCCTGGTTGACGCTCGACGCGCGCGCGGCGG
This sequence comes from Cellulomonas septica, assembly GCF_012396155.1. Taxonomy (GTDB): domain Bacteria; phylum Actinomycetota; class Actinomycetes; order Actinomycetales; family Cellulomonadaceae; genus Cellulomonas; species Cellulomonas septica. Next base: position 4,952 of record NZ_JAAXOY010000092.1, read on the forward strand.
CGCAGTTCGTGGAGTTCGTGCCCGAGGTGGCGTTGCACGTCATGAGCGTGTTGGCCGCCATGAGGATGTCGCCGTTGGTGTTCGCGGAGAACACGGGCGTGAAGGCGCGCACGGTCGCGGCGGCCGCGGGGCTCGCGAGGCCGAGTGCCGTGAGGGGGGCGAGGAGGAGCGCGACGAGCACCGCGAGGGCGGTCGTGCGTCGGGCCGGCCGTCGGGCCCCGGTGAGGGGCGCGGTCGGGGCCAGGGGGCCGGTGGGCATGAGGGGGCCACAGCTTTCGTCGGGGCGGACCCTCGGCTTCTTCGGGGACCTGGACAAGCGTCCGTGCTCGCGCGCGGATTTTGAACCTTCAACGACCCACGTCACACACCGCGTCACCCGTCCGGCCGCGGACAAGGGTGGCGAACCACCCTGACCTGCACCAACGGCCCACACGTGGACGAGGAGCCCGCGACGGCGCAGGGTGGACGGACAGGGGGAGAGGACGGACGGATGGACGAGGCGACCTCGGCGCGCGCCACCCGCGCCGCACCCGTCGACTGGGCGGTCCCGCCGGGCCCGCGCGACTGGCTGTTCGGCACCGGTGCGACGCGCACGGAGCGCGGTGTCGTCTGGGCGACGACGGCGCTCGCGGTCGGCGTCCTGGTGCTCACCGCACCCGACGACTGGACCTGGCTCACGTGGGCCGTCGTGCTGCTCGTCGCGCTCGACGTGACCGGCGGCGTCGCGGCCAACGCGCTCGGCTCCGCCAAGCGGCTCTACCACTCGCCGCTCGCGCCGCCCGTGACCCGGCTCGACCGCCTGCTGCACGACCCCGTCGCGTTCACCGCGCTGCACGTCCACCCGTTCGTCCTCGCCGCCGTCGTGCCCGACGCGACGTGGGTGTGGGCGCTGTGGTGGTACCTCGTGCCGCTCGCGGGCGTCATCGCCGTCCGGTCCGTCCCCGCCTACCTCGAACGGCCCGTCGCGCTCGGGTTCGCGACCGTCGCGCTCGTCGCCGCCCCCATCGCGGGAACGCCCGAGGGCCTCGCGTGGTTCGGACCTGTGATGGTGCTGAAGCTCGTCGTCGCGCACGCCGTCCGGGAGGAGCCGTACCGGCCGGCCGGGCGCACCGGCGACGTCGGCCCGGGGTCCGCCCCCGGGGGCACGCCCGACGCCGCTCAGGGTCCGACCAGGGCCTGACCAGGGACGTCACCGATGTCCCCGACCCCGCCGCACGAGGACCATCGTCCGTGGCGGGCACGCGTCGGCGTGCCGTGAGGTGAGCACGGACGTCGGACGACGTGCGGTGAGAGGCGGAGGACATGGCGAGGGACACGACCCCGATCGCGAGCGCGCGCGGGCTGGTCAAGACGTACGGCAGGGGCGACACGGCGGTGCACGCGCTCGCGGGCGTCGACGTCGACTTCGGCCGCGGCGAGCTCACCGCCATCATGGGTCCGTCCGGGTCGGGCAAGTCGACGCTCATGCACTGCATGGCGGGGCTCGACCGCACGGACGCGGGGACGGTCGTCGTCGACGGCCTCGAGGTGTCCGGCATGAACGAGCGGAAGCTCACCAGGCTGCGCCGCGACCGCCTCGGGTTCGTCTTCCAGGCGTTCAACCTGGTCCCCACCCTGACGGCGCTCGAGAACATCACGCTGCCGCTCGACATCGCGCGGCGTCCCGTCGACCGTGCGCACCTCGACACGGTCGTGCGTGCCGTCGGGCTCGCGGACCGCCTCGACCACAAGCCGTCCGAGCTCTCGGGCGGGCAGCAGCAGCGCGTGGCCTGCGCGCGCGCCCTCGTCACGCGGCCCGCCGTCGTGTTCGCCGACGAGCCCACGGGCAACCTCGACTCCACGTCGTCCGCCGAGGTCCTCGGCTTCCTGCGCCGGTCCGTCGACGAGCTCGGGCAGTCCGTCGTCATGGTCACGCACGACCCGACGGCGGCGTCCTACGCCCACCGCGTGCTCTTCCTGGCCGACGGGCGCCTGGTCGGCGAGGTCGTCGACCCCACGACGGAGTCGGTGCTCGCGGCCCTCGCGGCGCTGCGTCCGGCCCGCGCCGCCGCACCCGCGCCCGTCGCGCCCGCCGGCCCCCTGGCGGCCTCCCCCGCGGCCCTCTGATGGGCCGCGTCGCACTCCGCGGGATCCGCGCGCACCTCGTGCGGTTCCTGCTCTCGCTGCTGGCCGTCGCGCTGGGCGTCGCGTTCGTCGCGGGCACCTTCGCGCTGCGGACCATGCTGTCCGGCACCTTCGACGGAATCGTCGACGCCGCGGCCCCCGCCGACGCGTACGTGCGCGTCGACCAGCCCGACGACGCGTCGGTCGTCATGGGCACCCCGACCGCGCAGAGCGTCCCGCTCGCGCTGGTCGACGAGGTCGCCGCGGTCGACGGCGTCGCGCACGCGATCCCCGGGCTGTCCGGCACGATCGTCCTGGTCGGCGCCGACGGCACCGCGGTGCAGTCCACGCAGGCGCCCAGCTTCGCGCTCAACTACGCGCCCGACGACCCCGCGCTCGACGTCGTCGAGGGCCGGGGCCCCGAGCGCGCCGGTGAGGTCGCGCTGGAGACCGCCACGCTCGAGTCGTCCGGGTTGTCCGTCGGCGACACGACGACCGCCGTGCTGGGCGGTCAGGTGACCGAGGTCGAGATCGTCGGGCGCGTCGACCTGGGTGGCCCGATGGCCGGCGCGACGATCGTGCTGGTCGACCAGCAGACCGCGCTCGACGTGCTGGCACCCGACGACGGGGGCGTGAACGAGATCGCCGTCTACGCCGCGGACGGGACGACGCCGCGGCAGCTCGTCGAGCGTCTGGAACCGCTGGCCGGCGACGGGCTCGAGGTCGTCACGGGCGACGCGCTGCGCGCCGACAACAAGGCGGACATCGCGTCCCAGCTCGGCTTCATCACGACGTTCCTGCTGGTCTTCGCGGGGATCGCGCTGTTCGTCGGCGCGTTCATCATCTCCAACACGTTCGCGATGTCGGTGCGCCAGCGCATGCGCGAGCTCGCGCTGCTGCGCGCCGTCGGCGCGTCACCGCTGCAGGTGTTCGCGTCCGTGCTCGTGCAGGCGGCCGTCGTCGGGATGCTCGGGTCCGCGCTCGGCATCGCGGGCGGTCTCGCCCTGGTGTCGGGGCTGCGCGTCGTGCTCGGGTCGATCGGCATGGACCTGGTCGGCGACATCCCGGTCGACGCGGCGACGATCGTCGTGTCGCTCGTCGTCGGGACCGCCGTGAGCGTGCTCGCCGCGGCCCTGCCCGCCCGTCGGGCCGCGCTCGTGCCGCCCGTCGAGGCCATGCGCGACGACGTCGCGGTGCCCGAGCGGTCGCTGCGCTGGCGGGCCGTCGGCGGCCTCGCGAT
>NZ_JAAXOY010000093.1 GCF_012396155.1 Cellulomonas septica
CGTCGGGCGGACGCGCGCACCTGAGCGGTGCCGCCGGGACGTCAGGCGGACGCGCGCACCTGACGCCGTGCCGCCGGGACGTCAGGCGGAGGCGCGGATGACGATCTCGGGGGCGAAGATCAGCGGCTCGGACGGCGCGGGCACGCCCGCGAGCTGGTCGAGCAGGCGCGCGCCGGCCGCTCGCGCCATCGCCACGACGGGCTGCACGACCGTCGTGAGCGGCGGCGTTGTGGACGCGGCCACGCCGAGGTTGTCGTACCCCACGACGGCGACGTCACCGGGGACGTCCTTGCCGTGCTCGGTGAGGACGCCGAGCGCGCCCGCCGCCATGAGGTCGGACGCGATGAAGATCGCGTCGAGGTCGGGGTGGCGGGCGAGCAGCTCACGTGCCGCGATCGCCCCCGACGCGATGGTGAAGTCGCCGTAGACGACCGCGTCCTGCGGCAGGCCCGCGGCGGCCATCGCGTCACGCCAGCCGGCGAGGCGGTCGATGCCGGCCGACATGTCCTCGGGGCCCGCGATCGTGCCGATGCGGCGCCGGCCGAGGTCGATGAGGTGCTGCGTCGCCAGACGCCCGCCCTCGTGGTTGTCGGTGTCGACGTACTGCACGTCGCGCTCGTCCGCGGAGAGCGGTCGGCCGACGAAGACGTTGGGGACGCGCGAGGCGAGCAGCGTCCGGTCGAGCTCGTCGTCGCGGTGGTGCGACACGACGATCGCGCCGTCGACGTGCCCGTTGCGCAGGTAGCGCACGGTCCGCTCGCTCTCGCCGGGGCGGGCGATGACGAGGACGACCTGGATGTCGGAGTCGGCGAGCGAGCTCGACAGCCCGTTGAGGGTGCCCGCGAAGAACGGGTCGGACAGCACGCGCTCGTCGGGCTCGGGGACGACGAGCGCGATCGAGTCGGTGCGCTTGGTCACGAGCGAGCGCGCGGCGCGGTTCGGGGTGTAGCCCAGGTCGGCGACGGCGGCCTCGACGGACGCGAGGGCCTCGGGGGACACGCGCAGACCACCGTTGATGGCGCGCGACGCGGTGGAGCGTGACACTCCGGCGCGCTCGGCGACCTGCTCGAGCGTCGGCGCCGGGGGACGGGCGGGCTCCGTGCGGGCGGGGATGTTGTCGACCACCGTTGGTCTTCCCTCCTGTGGCTGCCGGGGCAGCGATGACGTGCTGACGACAGGAGGGCGGGGTGGGGGCCACCCCGCCCTCCTGTCCGTCGGTGCCCTCCCCGGTGCGGGGTCGGGCGACCGATGGAGCTCGGGCGTGCCGTCAGCCCTTGACAGCACCCTGCATGATGCCCGCCACCAGCTGACGGCCGGCGATGAAGAACATCACGATCAGCGGGATCACGGACAGCGTGACACCCGCCATGATGAGCGACATGTCCTTGAAGTAGGACGCCTGGAGCAGCTGCACGGCCACGGGGAGCGTCGGGTTCGCCGGGCCGAGGAAGATGAACGGACCGAAGAAGGACGTCCACGAGCCGACGAACGCGAACAGGCCGAGCATGAACGCCGCCGGGCGAGCCGCGGGGAGCGCGACGTGCCAGAACGTCCGGATCATCGACGCGCCGTCCACGCGGGCGGCCTCGATGAGCTCGTAGGGCAGCGCCGACTCGAGGTACTGGGTCATCCAGAACACGCCGAACGCCGTGACCAGGCCGGGCACGATGATCGAGGTCAGCTGACCCACCCAGCCGAGCTTCGACATGAGGATGAACAGCGGGACCACGCCGAGCTGCGTCGGGACGGCCGTCGTCGCGATGACGAACACGAGGAGCGGGGCGCGACCGCGGAACCGCAGCTTCGAGAACGAGAAGCCGGCCAGCGTCGAGAACAGCACGACGGACACCGAGGTGATGACGGCGACGATGATCGAGTTGCCGAGCGCGGTCCAGAACTGGATGTCCGAGGACAGGACGCGGTTGACGTTGTCCCAGAAGTGCCCCTGCGGGATGAGCGAGGGGATCGGGTTCTGGGCGATGTCCTGGGCCGTCGACGACGCGAAGAGAAACGCGTAGTAGAGCGGCAGGGCCGACGCGAGGACCGCGACGGTCAGCAGGACGTAGGTGACCCAGCCGGGCCGACGGTCCGCACCCTGGGCGACGGAGCGCTTGCGCGACGCGGCCCGAGCGGCACCCTTGCCCGCGGTCTGCGAGATGACGGGGACGGAGGGGGCGCTCATCGCCGGACCTTCTTTCGGGACTTCGACGCGTTGTCGGAGGCGATCCGCTTCGTCAGGGAGAAGTTGATCAGGCCGACGATGACGATGATGAGGAACAGGATCCACGCGACGGCGGCGGCGCGGCCGAAGCTCTTCTGGTTGCCCCAGCCGACCTCGTAGATGTACATCGTCGCGGTCATCCACTGGCGGCTCGGGCCACCCTGGCCGAGCTGGTCGAACAGACGCGGCTCGTCGAAGATCTGGAGGCCACCGATGGTGGACGTGATGACGACGAAGATGATCGTCGGGCGCAGCATCGGCACCGTGATCGAGAAGAACTGGCGGACGCGCGAGGCACCGTCGATGACCGCGGCCTCGTACAGGTCGCGCGGGATCGCCTGCATGGCCGCGAGGAGGATCAGCGTGTTGTAGCCGGTCCAGCGGAAGTTGACCATGGTCGCGATCGCGACGTGGCTCGGGAACACCTGCGAGTGCCAGCCGACGGGGCTGAGGCCGATGTCCTTGAGGATCGTGTTGATGATGCCGGTCTGGTCGGCGAAGAGCCGGCCGAAGATGAGGGAGACCGCGACGGGGGCGACGACGTAGGGGAGCAGGACGCCCATGCGCCAGAACGTCTTGGCGCGCAGGTTCGCGTCGAGGAGCGCGGCCAGGACGATCGCGATCATGAGCTGCGGGATCGTCGAGATCAGGAAGATCGAGAAGGTGTTGCGGATGCCCTTCCAGAAGTTCGGCTCCTGGAGGACGTACGCGAAGTTCTCCAGGCCGACGAAGTCACCCTGGCCCGCGATGAGGTGCCAGTCGTGCATCGACACCCACGCCGTGTAGATCAGGGGGAAGAGGCCCGTGACCCCGAAGAGGATGAAGAACGGGGAGATGTAGAGGTACGGGGAGAGCTTGACGTCCCAGCGACCGAGGTTCTGGCTGAAGCCGACCCGACGGGGTGCCCTCGGAGGGGTGCTGCTGGCGGCGCGCCGGTCGAGTCTCGGCGGCGTGGTGGAGGTGGCCATCGATAGTCCTTCGGTGCTGTTGGGGCGAAGCCTACGCGGCGGAGGCCGGGCCGATGGAGGTCCATCGGCCCGGCCTCGTCAGCGTCAGCCCAGAGCCGAGACGGCCTGGATGGCCGCGTCCCACTGAGCAGCCGGGTCGCCACCGTTGACGTCGACCTCGACCAGCGCGTTGTTGAACGCGTCGTTCACGGCGAAGAAGTTCGGGCCCTTGTAGACCGAGGTGATGCCCTTCGCGCGGTTCGCGAGGATCTCACCCGCAGGGGCGTTGTTGAAGAACTCGTTCGTCGAGGAGAGCAGCTCGTCCGACTCGAGGGCCTCGAGCTGGCTCGGGAAGGTGCCCTTGTCGGCGTAGGCCTTGAGCTGCTGCTCGGGGGCCGTCAGCCACGCGGCGAGCTCCTTCGCCTCCTCCGTGTGCGCACCCTGCTCGGGCACCGTCAGGAAGGAACCGCCCCAGTTGCCGGCACCGCCGGGGAAGACGTCGGCGATGTCCCAGCCGGTGACGCCGGCCGAGTTGTTCTCGATGACACCGAGCATCCAGCCCGGGGCGAGCATCGTCGCGAACGCGTTGTCCGGGCTCTGGAACGCGGCGTTCCAGTCGTCGCTCCACTGCTGGAGGTGCGCCGACAGGTTGTCCGTGGCCGCAGCCTGGACGACCTGCTCGTAGATCTCCTTGATGCGCGGGTTGTCAGCCGCGGTCACCGTGTTGTCGGAGGGGTCCTCGTAGGGGGCCTCCTCCTGGTTGATCATGCCCTGCCACACGGCGCCGGCCGAGTCGAACCACGGCTTGCCCGTCGCGTCGACGTACTGCTTGCCGACCTTGAAGTACTGGTCCCAGCCGCCACCGTTCTCGGAGAGCAGCGCGGCGACCTCGGCGCGGTCCGTCGGCAGGCCGGCGGCGGCGAACAGGTCGGAGCGGTACGCGATGGCCTCGGGGCCGATGTCGGTGCCGTAGCCGATGAGCTTGCCGTCGGCCGTCGTGGCCTGCGCGGCCTTCCAGTCGAGCCAGCGGCCCTCGACGTCGGCGGAGTTCAGGTCCACGAACTTGTCCGGGTACTGCAGGAGCTCGGGGAGCCAGTCGACCTCGATGGCCTCGATGTCCGACAGGCCGGAGCCCGCGGCGAGACGCGTGTTGAGGTTCTCGCGGGCCTCGTTCGAGGTCGCGGCCTTCTTGTGCTCGATCGTGACGCCGGGGTGCGACGCCTCGTACTCCGCGAAGAGCTCGTCGGTGTAGCCGAACTCGTTGAACGTCGCGACGGTGAGCGTGATGTTGCCGCCCTCGGACGCGTCGTCGTCGGAGTTGTCACCCGAGCCGGAGGAGCAGGCGGTGGCGAGGAGGGCGATGCCCGTGACCCCGGCCGCAGCCGCCCACATCTTGCGTGTGGTCTTGCGCACTATGACTCCCTTGTCAGTCGGACGGCGTCCTCGCCGTACCCCTGGGGCATCCTCGGACCGTCTGCCGCAGGGGGCGCTGACGGGCGTCGGACGTGGGCCTGGTGGACCCCGCGCAGGACCGTCCTTCCGCAGAATGTAGGAGCGTTCCCACGCGCTGCATGAACTGTCGCCCGCTGCTGGTTGAGTGTCAAGGACGTGCGTGGCCGAAACCTGTGTGGTAGCGATCCCACACCCACGTTTGCGCAGGTCAGGGCCCTGCTGACGTGGCTCCGTGTTACCGAATCGTTACGGCTGCTCGGCCCGTCCGTGATCTGCGATCCACCGTTCGGCGACCTGCTGCTCGACCCCCAGAGCACCACGAATCGCCCGAGCCGCCGCCTCCTCCACCGCGGACCCGAACAACGGGATCTGCGCCTGCAGGTCGCCGTCGTAGACGAGGCGGCTCGCGGCCGGTCCCACGGGCTGCAGGGAGCAGCGACCGGTGAGGCGCACGGGCGCGCCCGCGATCTCGACCACGACGGTCCCCGCGCGCCCGCCGTCGGGCTGCGGTGCCTCCCAGGCCTCGACCAGGCGGACGTCGATGCGGTTGCCGACGAACCCGCGCACCTGTGCGGGGATCTGGTCCGAGGGCAGCGCGCGCCGCGTCGCGACGGTGAACGCCTCGTCGGCCGTGCCCGTGACGTCGACCTGGTGCTCGATCGCGCCGCTCGCGACCACCTTCTGCTCGACGTAGCGCGGGTCGGCCAGCATGAGTCCCGCGGACGCCGCGTCCGTGGCCAGGTCGAGCGTGACGCTCAGGTGCAGCACCGTGGTCCTCCCCGTCCGTGATGGGCCGCCTCGGCGGCCGGCGACGGGCGTGCGGCCGCGTCGCGTCGTGTGCTGGAAGGCTAGTCGCCCTGTCGCCCGGCGGCGCGGAGGCCGCACCCGTGGCCCCCGACGCGTCTCGGGTCGCGCGGCGGCACCTACCCTGGAGTCGTGTCCACGCTGAGCACGCTCGTCGCCCGCCACGCCACGCTCGACGTCGCCGACCTCGAGTGGCTGCACCTGCTCGTCGGGGACTGGCAGGTCGTGTCCGACCTCGCGTTCGCCGACCTCGTGCTGTGGCTGCCCACCGACGACGACGACTTCGTCGCGGTCGCGCAGTGCCGTCCGTCGACCGGCGCGACCGTGCACTACGACGACGTCGTCGGGTCGCTCGCGCCCGAGGGCCAGCGGCCGCAGCTGCGCCGGGCGCTCGAGGAGCGGGCCCCGCAGCGCTCGCGCGAGCCCCGCTGGTTCGGCTCGTACGCCGTCCGCGAGGAGGCCGTCCCCGTCGTGCGGCGCGGACGGGCGATCGCCGTGATCGCGCGCCAGACGAACCTCGGCGGCGCCCGCACGCCCAGCCGCCTCGAGCTCAACTACGTCGAGGCCGCCGACGAGATCTTCGGCATGATCGCGCGCGGCGAGTTCCCCGCGACCGACGCACCCACCGGTCCGCGTCGCGGCGCCCCCCGCGTGGGCGACGGCCTCGTCCGCCTGAACTCCGAGGGCGAGGTCCTCTACGCGAGCCCCAACGCGCTCTCGTGCTTCCACCGGCTGGGCGCGCTCGGCGACCTCGTCGGCCGGTCGCTCGTGGAGGTGACCGCCGACCTCGTCGAGCAGAGCGCGACCGTCGACGAGTCGATGCCGCTCGTGCTCATGGGGCGCGCGCCGTGGCGGACCGACGTCGAGGCGCGCGGTGTCGCGCTCTCGCTGCGTGCCGTGCCCCTGACCGAGCACGGGCAGCGGCTCGGCGCCGTGCTGCTGTGCCGCGACGTCTCCGAGCTGCGGCGGCGCGAGCGCGAGCTCATCACCAAGGACGCGACGATCCGCGAGATCCACCACCGCGTGAAGAACAACCTGCAGACCGTCGCCGCGCTCCTGCGCCTGCAGTCCCGGCGCATGAGCTCGCCCGAGGCCAAGGAGGCGCTCGGCGAGGCGATGCGCCGCGTCGCGACGATCGCGCTCGTCCACGAGACGCTCTCGCAGACGCTCGACGAGAGCGTCCCGTTCGACGACCTCGTGGGTCGCAGCCTGCGTCTCGCCGCCGACGTGGCGACCGCGGGCGCGCACGTGCGGACCGTCGTCAAGGGCTCGTTCGGGTCGGTCCCCGCCGAGGACGCGACCGCGCTCGCGCTCGTGCTCACCGAGCTCGTCACCAACGCGGTCGAGCACGGCTTCGACGGGCGGGAGTCCGGGACGGTCGAGATCGTCGTCGACCGCGACGGCGACGACCTGCGCGTCGAGGTCGCCGACGACGGTGCCGGCCTGCCGCCCGACCGTGGCGCCGGCACCGGCCTGGGCACGCAGATCGTCTCGACCCTCGTGACGAACGAGATGGGCGGCACGATCGCGTGGGGAGCGCGTGACGGCGGCGGGACGTCGGTGGTCATCGAGGCACGGCTGCGGCACGGCCGGGACGGCGCGGCTGTCGTCCCCTGAGCCGGGTCCCGCGGGCGCTCCGGAGGGACGACCAGCAGGCTGGGACGTGTCGGCGCGAGCGACGCGCGACGTCCGGACAGACGACGAGCCGGCCGCACCCCGGAGGGTGCGGCCGGCTCGGTGAGCTGCGGTGCTGCCGGGTCAGCCGGCGCGGCGCTGGCGGGCGGTGCGGCGCTTGAGCGCGCGGCGCTCGTCCTCGGACAGGCCGCCCCAGACGCCCGCGTCCTGACCGGTCTCGATCGCCCACTTGAGGCACGTGTCGACGACGTCGCAACGACGGCACACGGCCTTCGCCTCGTCGATCTGCAGCAGCGCCGGACCCGTGTTGCCGATCGGGAAGAACAGCTCGGGGTCCTCGTCGAGACACGCTGCGCGGTGGCGCCAATCCATGACAGATCTCTCCTTGGGCACACGGCTGTCCGGCGCCCTGGGGTTGAGGGCGCGCAACTGCCGGGTGTGATCGGGGTGGGGGGGACGTGCTCCATCTAGGGTCACATCACGGTCGACGGCGCACAAGGGGTTACGAGAACGTTTCGCTTGGGTAACGACTGAGGCGTTGGTCACATCTGTGCACGGCCTGTGAGCGGCTCCGCGGTCACGATGCCGGATTGCCGAACGTTTGTCCAGGTCAGAGTGCCTGATGAGCATGCGGCAGCCGCCGTCCACGGCTCGCCCTCGGTGAGCGCCGGGACGCCTAGGCTCGGGTCCGTGACCCCCCGCCCGCGCCTCCTCGCTGTGACCTGTGTCCTAGTGCTGCTCGAATCCGTGGTAGTGGCGGGACTCGGGGTCGCCTTCGTGGTCTCGCTCGTCCGCGGCGCGACCGCCCTCGCGGCACCGACGGCGTTCCTCGTCGCGTTCTGCGTGGGCATCGCGGCGCTCCTCGCGCTCGCGGCACGGGGCCTCTGGGCGGGCCGCCGGTGGGCGCGCTCGCCGGTGATGACGTGGCAGGTGCTGCTCGTCGTCCTCGCCGTGGGGTGGCTCGGCCAGGAGGTCACGGCGTGGGCCGTCGCCGTCCTCGCCGTGGCCGTGGCAGTGGGGGTCCTGCTCCTGCTGCCGTCGGTCGTCGCCGCGACCGCTCACCGCCCGGCCGACGGGTCCGACCCGGCGTCGTAGACCTGCACGGGGACCGTCCGACGGTCGACGACCAGGACGGCGCGCCCCGGCGGGCGCTCGCGCGGGTCGACCAGCCAGGGGGCCGCGGGTCCGACGAGCTCC
>NZ_JAAXOY010000094.1 GCF_012396155.1 Cellulomonas septica
CAGCACGTCGCGTGGGGGGACCGCCGGTCCGTCGCTGCCCCCGGCCGCCGTCCGCGCGGTGCTGCGGGGGTCGGGCGCGGCGGCGGGGGTCCAGGGCGTCACCCGCGCAACGGTAGTCTCCCGTCGGGAGGCTGATCGATGGTGCAGGAGCGGGTCGGACCGCAGTGGCCGCGGATGACGCACGAGTCGTCGTCGGCCGAGCCCGACGTGCCCCCGGCGACCGGCCCCATCCCCGTCGAGGAGGCGCCGCTCGACCCGCGCGCGATCGCTCGTGCGTCGCTCGACGCCGCCCGCAACGCGTCGCTGTGGTGGACGAGCGCCGGTGTGGTCCTGTCCGTGCTCGTCGCGTTCGTCGTCGGTGCCCGCGCCGGGGCGTACACGCTCGCGGGTGTCATGGCGCTGTGCGGCGTCGTGCGCGCGGCATGGCCGTCGCCCGGCCCGGTCGCGATCTCGGTCCGGTCCAAGCCGATCGACCTCGTGCTGCTGTTCGGCGCCGCGCTCTCGCTGGGCGTCCTCGCCCACTCGCTGCCGCCGGGCGCCTGAGCCCGGACGCGTTGCCGCCGGGTGCTGGGCCCGGATGCGCTGTCGACGGGCGCCTGCGCCGGACCCGCTGCTGCCGGGCGCCTGAGCCTCGACCCCCTGCTGCGGGACGACCGGGCCCGGACGCGACGACGGGCCCGGCCCCCCGTGGGGAGCCGGGCCCGTCGGACGTGCAGTCAGGCCTTGCGGTCCTCGACGACGAGCACGTCGTCGGTCGTGACGTAGACGTCGTCCTCCTCGAAGAGGTTGTCCTCGACCGGCTCCGACGCGAACGCGCGGTAGAGGAGCGCGGCGATGGCGGCACCGAGGAGCGGCGCGACCCAGAACAGCCAGACCTGCTCGAGCGCCCACGACTCGGAGAAGATCGCGGTCGCGAGCGAACGGGCCGGGTTGAGCGAGCCGTTCGTCACGGGGATCGCGACGAGCAGCAGCGCGGCGAGCGCGAGGCCGATCGCGGCCGGGGCGGCGCCCGAGGTGGAGCGGCGGTCGGTCGCGCCGAGGATGATGCCGACGAACACGGCGGTCACGACGAGCTCGATGAGCCCGGCGCCGATCCACGAGAAGCCCTCGCCGGCCTGCGCGGCGATGGGCGAGTGGGCGGCGAACCCGTTCGACGTGGCCGAGAAGAAGCCGCGCTCCTGGTCGGCGAGCGCGGGCAGCGTCGTCACCACGACGAACAGCACGGCGGTCGCCGCGACGGCGCCGACGAGCTGCGCGAGCCAGTAGGGGAGCAGGTCGCGCCACGACGTCCGGCCCGCGAGCACGGCGCCGAACGTCACGGCCGGGTTGAAGTGGCCACCGGAGACGTGGCCGACCGCGGCGATCCCCGCGAAGACCGCGATGCCGAACGCGAGGGCCACCGCGAGCGGACCGGCCTGCGTCACGGCGGCGTACAGCGCGGTGCCGACGCCGGCGAGGACGAGCACGAACGTGCCGAACGCCTCGGCGCCGATCCGCGCGAGCAGTCCGGGGCCGGTGGTGACGACCGTGCCGGCGGGCACGACGTACGCGTCGACCTCCTCGTCCGCGTCGCTCGGGACGGGCGGCACGGCGGGCGTGCCGGTGGTGTCGCCGGGCTTCGCGAACCCCGTCGCGGCGGCGGTCGCGTTCGTGGGGGCGGGGCCGGCGGCGGCGGCCTTCTCGTCGGGCGCGCCGGCGGTCTGGTCAGGCGTGTCGTGGGACATGTCGGTCCTGTCGTGAGTACGTGTCCGCGGGCGCGTGCGCGGGCCGGGCCGGCCAACCCGCTGCGCCGTTGCTGATGGGGGCCAGCATGCCAGCCCTGCCTGAGCAGGGGCGCGGTATCGCCGGGCCGTCCGGTCACCGAGATGTCTTGATGTCGAGTAATCTTGTCCGCGGAAACCGCCGGCCGCTGCGTTCCCCCGCGTGCGCGCGGCCCCGGCCCCCGGGCCCGCCAGGGCCCTCCCCACGGCACAGGAGACCCCCGCATGGCGAAGATCAAGGTCGTCGGCCCGGTCGTCGAGCTCGACGGCGACGAGATGACGCGCATCATCTGGCAGTTCATCAAGGACCGCCTGATCCACCCGTACCTCGACATCGACCTGCGCTACTACGACCTGTCGATCCAGAACCGCGACGCCACCGACGACCAGGTGACGATCGACGCGGCGCACGCCATCAAGGAGCACGGCGTCGGCGTCAAGTGCGCGACGATCACGCCCGACGAGGCGCGCGTCGAGGAGTTCGGCCTGAAGAAGATGTGGGTCTCGCCCAACGGCACGATCCGCAACATCCTCGGCGGCGTGGTCTTCCGCGAGCCGATCATCATCAGCAACATCCCGCGCCTGGTGCCGGGCTGGAACAAGCCGATCATCATCGGCCGTCATGCCCACGGCGACCAGTACAAGGCGACGAACTTCAAGGTCGCCGGCGCGGGCACCCTGACGCTGACGTTCACGCCCGCCGACGGCTCGGAGCCGATCCAGCAGCAGGTCGTGACGTACCCGGCCGAGGGTGGCGTCGCGATGGGCATGTACAACTTCAACGAGTCGATCCGCGACTTCGCGCGCGCCTCGTTCGCGTACGGCCTGCAGCGCGGCTACCCGGTCTACCTGTCGACCAAGAACACGATCCTCAAGGCCTACGACGGCCAGTTCAAGGACATCTTCCAGGAGGTGTTCGACGCCGAGTTCAAGGCGGACTTCGACGCCGCCGGGCTGACCTACGAGCACCGCCTCATCGACGACATGGTCGCCGCGGCCATGAAGTGGGAGGGCGGCTACGTCTGGGCCTGCAAGAACTACGACGGCGACGTGCAGTCCGACACCGTCGCGCAGGGCTTCGGCTCGCTCGGCCTCATGACGTCGGTCCTCATGACCCCGGACGGCAAGACCGTCGAGGCCGAGGCCGCGCACGGCACCGTCACGCGCCACTACCGCCAGTACCAGGCGGGCAAGCCCACGTCGACGAACCCGATCGCGTCGATCTTCGCGTGGACGGGCGGCCTCAAGCACCGCGGCAAGCTCGACGCCACGCCCGAGGTCACGCAGTTCGCCGAGACGCTCGAGGACGTCGTCATCAAGACCGTCGAGAGCGGCAAGATGACGAAGGACCTCGCGCTGCTCATCGGTCCGGACCAGGCCTGGCTGACGACCGAGGAGTTCCTCGCCGCGCTCGACGAGAACCTCTCGGCGCGCCTGGGCTGACCCCGGCACGCACGACGACGAAGGGCGGCATCCCGTGGGGGTGCCGCCCTTCGCGCGCGCCCGGGTCCGGGTAGCGTGCGGGTAGCCCCGACCGGGGCCGCCGCCGTCGTCGTCCCCGAGGAGCAGCCGTGCCCGCCAGCCAGCCTGTCAACGTCACCGTCACGGGGGCCGCCGGCCAGATCGGCTACGCGCTGCTGTTCCGGGTCGCGTCCGGGCAGCTGCTCGGCCCCGACACACCCGTGCGGCTGCGGCTGCTCGAGGTCCCGCAGGCCGTCAAGGCCGCCGAGGGCACCGCGATGGAGCTCGACGACTGCGCGTTCCCGCTGCTCGCGGGCATCGACATCCACGACGACGCGACCGCCGCGTTCGACGGCGTCAACGTCGCGCTGCTCGTCGGCGCCCGCCCGCGCACCGCGGGCATGGAGCGCGGCGACCTGCTGTCCGCCAACGGCGGCATCTTCGGCCCGCAGGGGGCGGCGATCAACGCGGGCGCGGCCGACGACGTGCGCGTCCTGGTCGTCGGCAACCCCGCCAACACGAACGCCTGGATCGCCGCGCAGCACGCCCCGGACGTGCCCGCCGCGCGCTTCACGGCCATGACGCGGCTCGACCACAACCGGGCCGTCGCGCAGCTCGCCGCCCGCACGGGTGCGTCCGTCGACGACATCCGCCGCGTCGCGATCTGGGGCAACCACTCCGCGACCCAGTACCCCGACGTGTCGCACGCGACCATCGGCTTCCGGCCGGCGCGCGAGGTCGTCGGCGACGACGCCTGGCTCAGCGACACCTTCATCCCGACCGTCGCGAAGCGCGGCGCGGCGATCATCGAGGCGCGGGGCGCGTCCTCGGCCGCGTCGGCGGCCAACGCCGCGATCGACCACGTGCACACCTGGGTGCACGGCACGCCCGAGGGGGACTGGACGTCCGCGGGCATCGTGTCCGACGGGTCGTACGGGGTGCCCGAGGGGCTCGTCTCCTCGTTCCCGGTGACGTCGTCGGGCGGCGAGTGGCAGATCGTCCCGGACCTCGACATCGACGACGCCTCGCGCGCGCGCATCGACGCGTCCGTCGCCGAGCTCGTCGAGGAGCGCGAGGCCGTCCGCGCGCTGGGTCTCGTGTGAACCGTCGGCATCCCCAGCTCTACCTGACGCAGTGTCCCGTCTGCAGCTACGGCTTGCTGAAGCCGATCCTGACCCGGTACGGCGTCGTGATCCTGTCCTGCGACGAGGAGGGCGAGATCTGGTTCCACCCGGCCGACGTGACGGTCGACGCGTTCTACCGGCCGCCCGCGCCGAGCAGGCAGAACGACGAGGGATCGCTGCTGGCTGCTCCGACCCGTGAGGCGACGCGGGACGAGCTGCCCGCGTCGTGGCGCGCGTTCGACTGGCGCGAGTACTAGGCGGAGCGCGGGCACGCGCCCCGGGCTCTGCCGATCGACGGGACGAGAGGGGGAGCCGTGCTGTGGCTGCGCGAGTGCCCGGACGACCACCAAGGGCTGGTCCGACCGATGGTGACGGAGTCGGGTCGCGTCATCCTGTTCTGCGACGACGTCGGGGAGGTCTGGCTCGACCCCGTCGAGGCTGCGCGGGACTCGCGTCTCCACCCGTGGAGCCCGACGTGGCACGTCGTCGACGACGTGCACGTGAGGCCTGGCACCACGCGCTGGGCCGAGCGGGCGGACCTCCCGCCGGAGTGGTCGGCGTGCACGTGGCACGACGACTGAGGGAGCCTGCGGCGGGGAGCGGGCTCCGGGTGGTCGAGCCGCGGCTATCGTCACCGTGTGATCGCAACCGTCGGAACGGCGCCGTGCCGCACCGCCGTCGCTGCGCCGGACCCGTGGATCCCGCTCGACGTCGTCTGGGGTGACGACACACCCGGGGCGCGTGTCTACCTGTACGTCACCGATCCCGCGGGTGGGTTCGTCGAGCTCAAGGTCGACCCGGACTCCGGCGAGCTCTGCGAGCTGATCGTGATCAACCTGCCGCGGCGTGTGCACCGCACGCTCGAGAGCGCCGAGGTCGAGGAGGACCGGACCGCGGTGGTCGACCTGGCGACCTGGTCCTGGATCGCGGGCAGCGACCCCCGAGAGCCGGAACGGCCCGACGTCGACGTCACGGGCGCGCTCACGTACTCGGCCGAGGGCGACCGCGTGACCCTCTGGTTCTCGGACGCGCCTGTCGAGCGCCTCCTCCGCACCGGGCCGGTGCGGGTCGGCCTCGCGCGGACGGGTGCGATCGTGGCGGTGGAGGCGAATCTGGCGGGCCAGCCCGACCACGGGCACTTCTCGAGGGAGGGGTCGGCGGTCGGTGCCGCAGATCGCCGGCCGGAGTCCTGAGACGGTGCGCGTCGCCGTGCGCGTGAGGCCGGGGGCGTCGCGCACCCGCGTCGGCGGCCTGCACGGGGACCGGCTGGTGGTGGCCGTGCAGGCGCGTGCGGTTGACGGCGCGGCGACCGAGGCGGCGCTCGTCGCGCTCGCCGACGCGCTGGGGGTGCGACGGCGGCACGTCTCGCTCGTGTCGGGCGCGACGAGCCGGGACAAGGTCGTGGAGGTCGACGACGCCGTCGTCACCGCGGACGTCGGCACCCGGGTCGCGTCGCTCCTGGGCGGGGACCGAGAGATGCCCGCGACGGAAGGTGAGTGAGTGACGAGGGACGAGGTGTACGGGTCGCGGCCCGACCTCCTGCCGCCGGGCTTGGTGCGCCTCACGTGGACGCGCGCGACGGGTGCCGAGTGGGTCGCGTGCGAGGGTGTCGAGCTGCTGACGGTCGAGGAGCACCTGCGCGTCGAGCGGGACACCGTCGGTCGGTTCTCGCGGAGGTCCGACGGCTCGGTCGACTGGTCGGCCCACCCGGGGTGCGTCGTGCGCTCGACGACGGCGACCCCGGACGCGTTCGCTCGGGAGCTGCGGACCCTGGCCGGGGAGGGCGGCTCGCTCGTCGCGTCGTGGGGCGGGTCCTCCACCCTGCCGAGCGTGCGGGTGGCGGCGGACCGGGCGATCGAGGTGCTGCCCGAAGCGGTCGTGCGGTCGCACGAGGTCACGGTGTGGCGGGACGACGTGCGCGGGCTGCTGGAGTACGCGTACTTCCACGACAGCGTGGTGCGCGCGAGGGTGCCGTCGGACGGGTGACGGCAACGCGACCGTCGAGGCCGCGCCCACGAGCTCAGTCGCCGAGGCGACGCAGGAGGTCGCGCACCGCGGCGGCGAGCACCGCCGGGGCGTCGTGGTGGACGAAGTGGCCGCAGCCCCGCAGGACGCGGACCTCGACGCCGTAGGGCCGCAGCGCGTCGGCGGCGGCGTGCCGAGCGGGCGGTGAGTCGGCGCCGACGGTGACCACGACCGGCCCCTGGGCGGGTGCGACGGGCGACGGCTGGAAGCGGCGGAACATCGCGAGGTCGCGACCGACGGCGTCGGGGTCGTCCGCCGCCATCGACGCGTCCCACGTCGGCCCGTAGAGCGCGGTGCCGAAGCCGGCCACGCCGCCGGCGGCCCAGCCGGCGAGGACGTGGTCGAGCAAGCCGGGGACGAGCGAGCCGACCGCGGGCTCGTGCAGGACGGCGCCGGCGAGCGGGACGTCCGAGGCGGCCAGGGCGAGCCCGAGCGTCGCACCTCCGCTGACGCCCACGACGACCGCACCCTCGACGTCGCCCAGTGCGTCGAGCTCGCGCGGCAGGTCACCGGTGCTCGGCCGCTCGGGGGTGACGACGTCGGCGACGTCCAGCAGGAGCGGCCGCACCCGGTCCCAGACGTGCGCGGTGGTGCCGGCGCCGTGCACGAGGACCACGCGGGGGAGCGGCATGGGCGCGAGCCTATGGCCCGTCAGGCGCCTCGGCGGTGGTGCCCGGAGCGGCCGAGGCGCGCGGACACGCAGGTGTTACGTCGAGCGCGTATGTCCGAAACATCACGGTCGTAGCGTCCGGGCGCATGGATACACGGAGGGATACGGCACTGCATACGCCGTCCCGGCGTGGTGCGAGCCGGCCGTGACGGCCGAGCCCGCGGTCCGCGCCGCGAGCCGGGTCGGCAAGCCGCCCGCGCTGCTCGAGGCGCGCAGCCTCACCAAGCGGTTCGGCGAGGTCCTGGCCAACGCCGACGTCGACCTCACCGTCCTCCCGGGCACCGTGCACGGGCTGATCGGGGAGAACGGGGCCGGCAAGAGCACGCTCCTCAAGATGCTGTACGGCGTCTACACCCCGGACGAGGGACGTCTCTACGTCGACGGCGCGCCCGTCGAGCCGGGGAGCCCGGCGGACGCGCGTGCGCTCGGCATCGGCATGGTGTTCCAGGACCTGCGGCTCGTCCCGGCGCTCACGGTGGCCGAGAACATCGCCCTCGCACTCCCCGAGGGGCCGTTGCTCGGGCTGCGCGCGCTGTCGGCGCGGGTCGCCGAGGCCTCCGCGCGGTACGGCCTGTCCGTCGACCCGGCGGCCACCGTGCGGCACCTGTCGATCGGCGAGCGGCAGCGCACCGAGATCCTCAAGGTCCTCATGACGGGCGCGCGCCTCGTGATCCTCGACGAGCCGACGAGCGTGCTCGCGCCGCAGGAGGTCGAGGCGCTGTTCGGCGTCGTGGCGCAACTCCGCGACCAGGGGCTCGCGGTCGTCCTCGTCACGCACAAGCTCAACGAGGTCCGCGCGATCGCCGACCAGGTGACCGTGCTCCGCGGCGGGCGCGTCGTCGTCGGCGCGGCCGACCCCGCGGGCTTCACCGACGCCGAGCTCGTCGAGGCCATGGTCGGCCGGCGCGTCCCGCCGCTCGCCCAGGAGCGCACGCCCGTTCCCGACACCGACCGTCCGTCCCTCAGGCTGCGCGGCGCGACGGCACGCGGCGACCGCGGGCACGTGGCGCTCAAGGGGGTCGACCTCGACGTGAGGCCGGGGGAGCTCGTCGGGGTCGCCGGTGTCGCGGGCAGCGGGCAGAAGGAGCTGTGCGAGGTCGCGCTCGGCCTCCGTCCCCTGACCGGCGGCACGGTCCGGGTCGGCGACGCCGAGCCCGGGGCGCTGACCGTGCGGGACGCGATCGCGCACGGAG
>NZ_JAAXOY010000095.1 GCF_012396155.1 Cellulomonas septica
CCGCGCGGCGCGGGTCCGCGCACACGTCGGCGAGCGGACCGAGCACGCGCGACCACGTCATGTCGCGCGCGACGCGCCGCACCTCGCCCGCGGTCGCGGCACGCGCCGCGTCGTCCGTGAGCAGCTCCTCGAGCGCGTCCGCGAGAGCGGTCGGGTCCTGCGCGGGGACGACCCGTCCCAGCCCTTCCTGCCGGATCAGCGGCGCGAACGCGTCCCCGTCGGTGCTGACGATGGGCAGCCCCGCCCACAGGTAGTCGAGGATGCGCGTCCGAAACGAGAACTCGGTCTCGACGTGCGGGAAGTGGCACGAGACGCCGAGGTCCGCGTCGAGCAGGTAGTCGGCCCGACGCTCGTACGGCACCCAGTCCTCGTTGAAGAACACGTGCGTGCCGACCAGCCCGAGCTCCTCGGCGAGGTCGCGCAGCCGCACCGCCATCCGCATCTCGGGCACGTCGGGGTTCGGGTGCCGCATGCCGAGGAAGTACAGCCGCAGCCGCGGCACGCGCTCCTTCAGCCGGTCGACGGCGCGCACGAGGGTCAGCGGGTCGAACCAGTTGTAGACCCCGCCGCCCCACAGGACGACGAGGTCGTCCTCGGCGATGCCCGGGACGACGCCCTTGATCGCGGGACCCGTCCGGCGGGGCTCGTCGTCGGCGACGCCGAACGGCACGACGCGCACGAGCTCCCGGAGCGTCGGGTCCGCGTCGTACGTGAGCGGGTTGAGTCGTCCCGCGGCGGCGAGGTGGCCGATCCACAGGTCCCGCTGCCGGCTCGACGCGCACAGGAACACGTCGCCGCGGCGCACCTGCGCGTCGAGCTCGCGCAGCGCGGACGCGAGCGACGCGTCGCGCTCCGGCAGCGGCCGATCGCGCAGCACCTCGAGGCTCTCGACGTGGAAGGGGTCGTAGAGGTCGACGACGAGCACGACGTCGGCCTGCTGCAGCCACGGGAACGTCGCCGCGACGTAGCCCTGCAGGACGACCACGTCCGCCCAGTCGACGGCCGCGCGGAAGTCGCCGATCTCGACGTGCGCGGCGTCGAACGTCGCGGCCGTGCGCGTGCACTCGCCGAACGTCACGAGGCGGACGTCGTGCGCCCCCGACAGGAACGTCGCGATCTCCCAGGCACGGATCGCGGGACCCGCCATCTGCTCGGCGACGCGGTCGAGCGTCACGACGAGGACGCGGCTGCGC
The DNA here is from genome assembly GCF_012396155.1 of Cellulomonas septica. Classification (GTDB taxonomy): domain Bacteria; phylum Actinomycetota; class Actinomycetes; order Actinomycetales; family Cellulomonadaceae; genus Cellulomonas; species Cellulomonas septica. Next base: position 1,194 of record NZ_JAAXOY010000095.1, read on the forward strand.
GACCCGCCCGCGGCGGGCGCGGGGACCGGGCTCACGCGCGACCGTCCGCGCCGTCGCGCGCGGGGACCGGCTGCGTCCAGCGCGCCGGCAGCGCGAGGTAGCCGCCGGACCAGTGGCCGGCGCCCGCGTCGACCGTGAAGCGCGCGATGCCGCGCACGTGGTCGATCGAGTGCGTCGTGCTCGCGTCCGTCACCGCGGCCGTCACGATGTACTCCCCCGGGTGCAGCAGGACCGACGGCAGCTCGCACTCGAGCACGCCCTCGCCGCTCACGCGGCCGAGCGGTGCGCCGGCGTCGCGCGTGTTGGTCGCCGCGAGGTAGGTGCCGTCGCGCGCCTCCACCGCGATGCCGATGACCGGTGCCTCGACCGGGGTCTGCGCCGTCCAGTGCAGGCGGACCCGCGCGGGCTCCCCCACGACCAGCCGCTCGTCGCCCGACGGCCGGCTGACCTCGGCCCGCGTGATCCGGATCTCGCCGCTGCCGGTGTGCTCGAGGCCGTCGACCAGCGCGAGGCCGGCCGCGGACCGCGTCGACCGCTCGTACTGCTCGAGGACGTCGACCGCGGGACCCGCCTCGCGCAGGTGGCCCTTCTCGAGCCACGCCGCGGCGTCGGCCATCGCCTTCACGGACGGCAGCGAGTGCGACACGATGACGACCGTGCGGCCCTCGCGGTTGAGCGTGCTGAACTTCTCCATGCACTTGGCCTGGAAGGCCGCGTCGCCGACCGCGAGCACCTCGTCGACCAGCAGGATCTCCGGGTCCACGTTGATCGCCACCGCGAAGCCGAGCCGCACGTACATGCCCGACGAGTAGTTCTTCACCGGCTGGTCGATGAACTGCTCGACGCCGGAGAAGTCGACGATCTCGTCGAACTTGCGGTCGATCTCCTGGCGGGTCATGCCGAGGATCGAGCCGTTGAGGTAGACGTTGTCGCGCCCCGACAGCTCGGGGTGGAAGCCCGAGCCGACCTCGAGCAGCGCCGCGACCTTGCCGTGCATCGCGATCTGCCCGGCGTCCGGGACGAGGATCTGCGCCATGCACTTGAGCAGCGTGGACTTGCCCGACCCGTTGTCCCCGACGAGCGCGAACGTCGAGGACTCGGGGATCGACAGGCTCACGTCGTCCAGCGCGAGGAAGTCCTCGTACGAGCCGCGCGAGCGGCGCATGACGGCCGACTTCAGCGTCTGGTTCCGCTCGTGGTAGACGCGGAAGCTCTTGGTGACGCCCTCGACGACGATCGCGTCGCCCATCAGAGGACCTCCGCCAGCCGGCGCTGGTGGCGGGTGAACACCCAGGAGCCCGCCACGAGGGCGACGACCGCCCACACCACGCACTCCACGGCCGTCCCCCACTCCGGGAGACGGTTGTCGTACAGGAGGTTGCGGAACACCTCGGAGAAGCCCTCCATCGGGTTGAGCTTGTACAGGTCGAGGATCGTCACGTCGCCGAACACGGGGCCGGCGTCCTCCGCGCGGCGGGCGACCTCCGACAGCGGGTAGAGGATCGGCGTCAGGTAGAACCAGACCTGGAACAGGATCGTCGTGAGGTGCTGCATGTCGCGGAAGTAGGCGTTCGCGATCGAGGCCAGCATCGCGACGCCGAGCGAGAACGCCGCGAGGACGACCATCGCGACGAGCACGAGCGGCAGGTACAGGAAGGGGCTCCCGCCGAACAGCACGATCGCGACGACGAGCACCGCCATCTCGATCGCCCACGTGTAGCTCAGCGCGAGCGTGCTCGAGACGACGAGCGCGGACCGCGGGAAGTACACCTTCTTGATGAGGTTCTCGTTGCCGACCAGCGACGCCATGCCGTTGGTCACCACGCCCGTGAAGAACGACCAGGGCAGGAGCGCGCACATCAGCCAGATCGCGAAGACGTCGAGCCCGCTCGGGTCACCCACCCCCGGCTGGATCCGGATGATGACCGAGAACACGAGCGTGTAGACGAACATCTGGGCGAGCGGGTTGGCGAGCGACCACAGCTGCCCGAGGGCGGTCCGCTTGTACTTGCCCTTGACCTCGCGCCGCGTCAGGTTGACGAGGAGCTCTCGCGACGCGCGCACGTCGGCGATCAGGCTCACAGGACCTCCGGGGAGTCGGCTTCCCGTCCGGCGCTCGACGACGTCCGGCGCCCGGGACGGCAGCCCAGGCTACCCGACTGCCGCGCGCGGTCCGACGAGGTCAGACCGCGCGCGGTCGCACGGGTCAGCCGAACCAGCCCTGCACGTCCACGATCACCTGGCTCGAGCCCTTGTCGTTGTACACGCGCACCTGACGGTCGGAGCCGAGCGGCACGACGGTCATCGCCGCCTGGTCCCGACCGCGCCCGGTGTTGAGGTCCGACGCGGTGGGCCGCGCCGTGCCCGGTCGCCACGCCGTCAGGAACGTCATGGTCGCGGTCTGCTGGGTCGCGGCGAGGGACAGGACGGCCGACCTCGCCTGCGCGGGCAGGGCCACCGAACCCAGCGGGAGGTCGCGCGCCTCGCCCTCCTGCAACGGGCTCGACGCGCGCGTGTCCGCGGCGCGGGCCGGGTCGATCGGGGTGAACCGCTGCGTCGCCGACGGGCCGAACCAGCCGATGACGTCCACGACCACGTCGGCGCGCGCGCCCTGCAGCGTGAGCGCGAGCCGCCCGTCGGCCGACAGCGGCACCACGGTGCGGTTGCTCACGTTGTCGCCGGGCAGGTGGTTGACGCTCGCGATGGTCGGGACCGTGCCGCCCGCGGGGTACGCGATGACGTTGCCGACCCCGCCGGGCATCACGGAGCTCACGTTGGCGAGGACGGCCGTCGCCCCCGCGGGGACTCCGCCGCGACCCGTGACCTGCACGGTGCGCGTCGTGCCGGCGCTGAGCGCGCCCCCCTCGCTGCGGGTGTCGATCATCCGGGCGCCGGTCGGCAGCGGCTCGTAGCCGACACCCGACGAGCCGTCGACGAAGTAGCCGCTGACGTCCACGACCAGGTGCGTCGACCCGCTGTTGTTGTAGAGGCTGACCTTGCCCTGGCCACCGACGCCGACGAGGACGCCCGACGCGGCGGTGAGCCGCGGGTCCGCGTTGAACGTCGACGACGAGGGCATCGGGCCGCCGGCCGGCCACACGCGCACGAACGTCATGGCCGACGGCGCGACCGCGGTCACGTTGAGCGCGACCGCCTTCGCGTCGGCCGGGACGCCGGCGACGCCGGTGACGGTGAGGTCGACGCGACCGCCGGCACCGAGCGAGGCTCCCGTCGGACGCGTGTCGAGCAGGCGTGCGGGCGTCACCGGGACGAACCGCAGGTCCCCCGTGAGAGGCACCGACGGGACGGTCGGCGGGTTCGACGTGCCGGTGACCTCGACGCGACCGGTCCAGCCGACCGCGGGAGAGCCGTTGGCGGCGTCGACGACGTCGAGCGTGAGCCGGTACGGGCCGGGGCCGACCGGCGTGCCGGCGTCGTTGCGGCCGTTCCACGTCGCGATCGCGGTGCCGCCCGACGGCGGCGTCGCGCCCGTGACCGTGCGCACCAGGACGCCCGTCCGCTCGTCCACGACGCGCAGGGTCCACGCCATCGTCGACGTGGTGCCGCCGTTGACCGAGACGGACCCGCCGACCGGGATGCTCGTGGCCGTGAGCGCGGGGTTGACGATCTGCCCGCCGATGAGGTCCCGTGCGCGCTGCTTGATCGCGCCGAGCACGGCGTACCCGCGCTCGCCGGGGCACGCCGTGAAGGCGACGTCGCGGTGCCCGATCACGACCGGCAGCGCGAGCCACGTCCCCGCGGGGTACCGCGAGTTCTCGCCGCCGAGGGTCGTGTAGCCGATCGTGCTGCCGGGGTCGCGGTGGTAGGACGCCATGCGCCAGGCGATGAGCCGCGCGACGCTCTCCTGGACACCGGCCGACGGCGTGATGCTGCTGTAGTCGCCGAGCATGGAGATGCCGACGGTCGCGGTGTTGAAGCCGCCGGCGTGCACGCCGATCACCGGCTGCGTGCCGGAGTTGTCGCGGCCCTCGTAGATGTTGCCCCACTTGTCGACGAGGAAGTTGTAGCCGATGTCGCACCAGCCGCGGGCGTTCTGGTGGTACTGCTGGTCGCCCCGGATCTGGGCCATCGCCTGCTCGACCGTCGAGTACGTGTTCGGCCCGGCGGTGTGGTGCACGACCGTGGCCAGCAGCGTCGAGGCGACGTCGAGCGTGCAGCGCGCCGGCGCGGCGCCCCAGCCCTCGCGCGTGATGATGGCCGGCTGCGCGACGGCGGTCGTCACCGCGGCCGGGACGGCGGTCGTCACCGCGTTCGTCACGGTGGTCGTCACCGCGGCCGCGGGCAGCACGTCGCCCGCCGCGCGCGCGGTGCTGCGCGACGACCGGTCGGCGGTCCGGACGAGCGCGTCGTCGGTCGCGGCGGCGGGCGTCGCGGTCGGGGCGTCGGTCGCGTCGGTCGCGTCGGACGTCGCGGAGGGTGTGGCGGTCGGCGTCCGCTCGTCGTCCCCGGTGCCCGTGCCTGCGCCGTCGACCGGCCCGACGAGGGCGAGCCGCACGTCCTGCGCGGCCTCGGCCCCCGCCCCGAAGGACAGCTGCACGTCCTCGGCGTCGCCGATCCACACCGACTCGGTGCCCGCGCGGACGTCACGCGCCGCCTCGGCCGTGCCGGGGTCGGGCGCGACGCCGTCGCTCTCGAGCGGGACCCACCCGGACCACTCGCCGTCGGTCCGGGTGCGGACGCTGACCTCGACGTCCTCCGGCGCGGACGTCCACGACCAGGTCACGCCGAGCGTCTGGTAGGGGTCGACCGGCACCGAGTCCGTGACGGCGCGCGCGCCCACCTCGTCCGCGACGACGACGTCCGGCAGGGCCGTGGACACCTCGGGCTCCGCGACCCCGTCGGTCGATGCCGGGGCGCCCGCGACGGCGACGGGCACCTCGTCGACCGCGAGGTCGGCGGCCTCGGCGGTGGACAGCCGGTGCGCGATGGTCAGCGTCGTGCGCCCGGTGCTCAGCTCCTCGAGCGCGCCGACCAGGCGGACCTCGGTGGCCGGGTCGACGGCGCTCGTCGCCTCGTCGAGCAGCAGCACGTCGGGGTCGGCCAGGTAGGCGCGTGCGAGCGCGACGAGCTGGCGCTCGCCGGCGGACAGCGACTCGCCGCGCTGGCCCACGTCGGTGTCGAGGCCGGCGGCGAGCTCGTCGACCCACGGTCCGAGGCCCAGCGCCTCGACGGCGTCGCGCACGCGCGCGTCGACGGGGTCGGGTGCGGTGCCGTCGGGCGTCCGCAGCCCGTAGGCGACGTTCTCGCCGACCGTGCCCTCGAACAGGAAGCCCTCCTGCGGGACGAGCACGACGCGGGCGCGCAGGTCCGTCGCGGGGATGTCGCGCAGGTCCGTGCCGTCGAGCAGCACACGGCCGTGCTCGGGGTCGACGAGGCGCGCGACGAGCCGCGCGATGGTCGTCTTGCCGGAGCCGGTCGCGCCGACGACGGCCACGGACGCGCCCGCGGGCACCTCCAGGTCGACGTCGTGCAGGACGCGACGACCCTCGGGGTAGGCGAACGCGACGTCGCGCAGCTCGACCGTCGCGGGACCGCGCGGGCTGGGCACGCCGGCGGTCCCCGGGTCCTGCACCGCCACGGGCGTCTCGAGGACGCCGAGCACGCGCCGCCACCCGGCGACCGCGTTCTGCAGCTCGTTGAGGATCTCGGTGGCCATCTGCACGGGACCGGTGAACAGCTGCACGAGGAACAGGAACGCGAGCAGGCGGCCCACCGAGACGTCGCCGCGCACCCCCAGGAACGTGCCGATGACGACGACGAGCGCGAGGACCACGTTCGAGACGAGCACGCCGCTCGAGAAGACGACGGAGACGAGGTTCTGCGCGCGCACCATCGCGCTGCGCGTCGCGGTGATCGCGGCGTCGAGGCGGCGCTGCGTGCGGTCGGCGGCGCCGTACGCGCGGATCGTCTCGGCGCCCACGACGGACTCCGACACCGTGCCGAGCATCGCGCCGTACCGCTCGCGGACCGCGGAGTACCGCGCGTTGACCCGACGCTGGAGCGGCGGCAGGACGAGCAGCAGGGGGATGAAGCCGAGCCACACGACGAGCGTGAGCTGCCACGAGTAGAGCGCCATGAGGACCGAGGCGGCGACGATCTGCAGCACCGAGACGAGCAGCATGATCCCGCCCCACTGCACGAACAGCGAGATGGTGTCGACGTCGGAGGTGACGCGGCTGACGAGCGACCCGCGCCGCTCGGTGTGCTGCGTGAGGACGGACAGGTCGTGCACGTGCCGGAACGCGCGCGTGCGCAGCGCGAGGAGCCCGTCCTCGCTCGACCGGAACAGACGCACGTTGACGTACGCCGAGCACACCGCTGCGGCGAGGAGCCCGACTGCCGCCGCGCCCGTGAGCGTGAGCACGCGCGGCACGTCGGGTCCGCCGGGCGCGAGGATGCCCGTGTCGACGGTCTGCTGGACCACGAGCGGCACGAGCACCTTGCCGAGCGCGGCGAGCACCGCGAGCAGGAGCGTCACGCGCCACCCCCGCAGCATCTGCGGCGACACCTCGAGGCCGCGGCGCAGGGTCGCGAGGATGCCCAGCGTGCTCGCGGACGCCATCCGGTGGTCGGGCGTGCCCGACGTCGTCGCGCTCATCGGGCGTCCTCCCCGGCCGGCACCGGCTGCGGGTCGTCGTCGAGCTCCTCGACGCCGTCCGCGGCCCGGCGCGCGGACTCCTCCTCGTACGCGGTCGCGAGCGCCCGGTAGCCGTCGTCGCGCGCCAGGAGCTCGACGTGCGTGCCGCGGTCGACCACCCGGCCGGACTCGACGTGCACGACCTCGTCGGCCAGCAGCACGGACGACATCCGGTAGGCGACCAGGAGCACCGTGGGCGACCCGGCGCGGTCGTCGCGCAGGCCGCGCAGGATCGCCTGCTCGACGCGCGGGTCCACCGCGGACGTCGCGTCGTCGAGCACGAGCACGCGGGGGTCGCGGACCAGCGCCCGGGCGAGCGCGAGGCGCTGCC
>NZ_JAAXOY010000096.1 GCF_012396155.1 Cellulomonas septica
CGCGGGGCTCGTCGTCACCGGAGTGCTCGCGCTGCTCGCGACCGCGTTCGTCGCGACCGCGCTCGCCCAGGTCGGCCGCCTCCGCCCGGCCCTCCGCCGCCACCCCTGGCCGTTCGCGATCGTCCCCCGCGACGCCCCGGAGACGACCTAGGCGACGGGGGCGATCCTGCAGTCCCACCCCGTCAGGCGCGCGTCGAGCATCGCCATGAGCACCCGGTCGCTCACGAAGAGAGAGCTCACCTCGAGCGGCGGCGCCACCACGTCGTGACCCGCCGCCCGGGCCCGCGACACGACAGCACCACCCGGGAGCGGGAGCCCGCTCGGCCCGCGGACGGTCCTGCGCTCGTCGTAGGGGTCGAACGGCTCCGGGAAGTGCATGACCCAGTACGGCAGCACCTCACCCTCGGACGTCGTGAGCGTCGCGGGGAGCCACTGCACCCGGTCCTCCGGGCCGAGCAGCGGTTCGAGGACCGCGCGCGTCCGATCGGACACCAGGCGTGCCAGCTCGATCGTCGACACCCAGTCAGGACGCCCCGGCTCGGACAGCGTCCACGCCAGCGTCGGCACGTCCTCCCTCCACCCCGGCTCGAAGTTGAGCTTGCTGAGGAAGCGTCGGTGCGTCTCCCCCGACGGGTGCGCGAGAGCCCGCATGTCCACGGAGATCCAGCTGTAGCCGGTCATGTCGTCCTCACTCCTCACCGCCGACCGCCGCACCGGGGCGACGACCGGGAGATCGGCGTCCGCCGGACACGTCTTGAGGTCGGCGGAGCGGTCAGTGAGGGGCGGTGGGGCGGGCGTGTGACGTCGGCGACGGCGGCGGGTGGCGTGGAATAGGGGTGCCGGGGGTGGTGCTGGGACTCGTATGCGTGCGATCACCTACTCCCGCTACGGCGGCACCGACGTCCTCGAGCTCACCGAGCAGCCGACTCCCAAGGTCGGCGCCGACACCGTGCTGGTCCGCGTGCGGGCCGCGTCGGTCAACCCGGTCGACTGGAAGGTCCGCCAGGGGTACCTCGACCCGATCATGGACGTGCACTTCCCCGTGGTCCCGGGCTGGGACGTCGCGGGCGTCGTCGAGAAGGTCGGCCTCGACACCCCCGAGTACCAGGTGGGCGACGAGGTGTTCGGCTACGTCCGCAAGGACTGGGTGCACGGCGGGACGTTCGCCGAGTACGTGTCCGCGCCGGTCCGGACGCTCGCGCGCAAGCCGTCGAGCCTGTCGTTCGAGGAGGCCGCCGCGGTCCCGCTGGCCGGGCTCACGGCGTACCAGTCGATCACGCGCGCCGGCGTGACGGCCGGGCAGACCGTGCTCGTGCACGCCGCGGCGGGCGGCGTCGGCGGGTTCGCGGTGCAGATCGCGAAGGCGCTCGGCGCGACGGTCGTCGGCACGGCGTCGGAGTCGAACCACGAGTTCCTGCGGGGCCTCGGCGCGGAGCCGGTGACGTACGGCGACGGGCTCGTCGAGCGCGTCCGCGCGATCGCCCCCGACGGCGTCGACGTGGTCCTCGACTACGGCAGCCCGGACGCCGTCGAGACCGCCCCCGCGCTGCTGCGGGACGGCGGCACGATCGCCTCGATCGTCGACGCCAAGGCGCGCGACGAGCTCGGCGGCCACTACGTCTGGGTCCGCCCCGACTCCGCGGACCTCGCGGCGCTGGGTGCGCTGATCGACGAGGGCAAGGTGCGCGTCGAGGTCGCGCAGGTGTTCGACCTGGCCGACGCGGCTGCGGCGCACGAGGCGAGCGCGTCGGGGCACGTCCGCGGCAAGGTCGTCGTCCGCGTCTGACCTGGCCGGTCGACCGGCCCGTCGCGGGCTGCGGCGTCGGCGCCCCCGATCACATACCCGCCCGGAACGGAGACAACGGCTCGAGACTGCGACATCCGTGTCGCGCTCTCGAGCCGTCGTCGCGTCGTCAGGCCGACGAGCGGGCGGGCGGGCCGGTGGCGGCGTGGGTGCGGGCGCCGACGCCAGCGTCGGCGCGTCAGCGCTTCGTGATCGTGACGCGGACGGGGTCGCCGACGTCCTTGCCGAGGCGCTGCCGGACCTTCGCGCTGAGCGACACCATGTGTCCGCCCGTGCCGGTGACCATCGCGCCGACGTTCTCCAGGACGACGTCGTCGACGGTCGCGTCGACGCGGACGGTCCTGCCCGTCCCGAAGAACTCGACGGAGCCGGGGATCTCGACGCAGCTCCAGGTGTCGCCCTTGACCTCCACGCCGATCGTCGTGTCGAAGTGCAGCTGCTCGGTCGCCATGCGCGACACCGTACGCGGCACCTCGGACGCGCAGACGCCCCGCCCGGACGGTTCCGGACGGGGCGTCGCGCGTGCTCGCGCGGGCGGGTCGGTGTCAGCAGGGCCGCCCGCCCGCGCGAGGGGTCAGCGGCGGACCACCACCTTGAGGTCGGTGCTGCTGGTCGTGCCGGCGGCGTTGGACAGCTCCGCCCGGTAGACGTGCGTTCCGACGGCCCGTCCGGTCACGGTCGTCGTCGCCTTCTGGGCGTGGACGCCGTTCGCGACGAGCGCCTGCGTGTCGATGAGCACGCCGTCCTCGTACAGCCGGTACTCGGTCGCGTTCGTGCCCCACCACAGGTTGGTCGTGACGGTGTACGTCCCGTCGCCGTCCCAGTTGTCGTGGCTCAGCACGGGGGTGGCCGGGTTCGCCTTGCTGACGACGACGGTGAGCGGCGCGGTCGTCGTCGACCCGTGCTGGTTGGTGAGCACCGCGGTGTAGACGTAGGTGCCGTTCGTCCTGCCGGCCACCTGGAACGCGGCGGACTGCGCGGACGGCGTGGCGTCGACGAGGTCCCGTCGCGCCACTTCGACCCCGTTCTCGAGCAGCGTCACGGTGTGGGCGTTCTGCCCCCACCAGACGTTGAGCGCGACCGTGTAGGTCCCGTCGCCGTCCCAGTTGTCGGACGACAGCGCGCCACGGGCCGGCGCACCGGTGGCCGGTCCGGGCACCCGCTCCCCCGGCCCGGGGTCCGCGCCGGTGAGCGCGAGCCGCGGTGCCGGCGGCGTCGTCATCCCCGCGCCGAGGAAGTACGACGTGTGCGGCGGCTGGTTGTACGCGGTGTTCTGCCACGCGACGCCGAGCCGGTACACCGGGTCGGACTGCAGGGTGCGCAGCCGGTGCCGGGTGACGTCGACGGTCGTCGCGATGCGCAGCGCGGACGAGTCCGCGAGGCGGGTGACGAGCTCCTCGCGCCAGTCGCCGAACAGGTCGGCCTGCAGGGCGGGGGTGCCCTTGGTGCCGTTGTTCGACAGGGTCCCGGTCGCCCGGTAGACCTCCGTGGCGGCACCAGCGGACGGCGACCACTTCGCGATCGTCGGCACGCCCGTCGTCGTCGTGGTGTCCCAGTCGTGGTCGGTGATCTCCCGCAGGAGGTCGCCGTCCCACCACGTGAGGAAGTTCGCCGCGGGGATGGACGTGCCGAGCAGCGTGCCGTCGGCGGCCCGGAGCTCGCCGGAGCGCGAGTTCCACTCGCCCGTGCTGACGACGGCCCACGACTCCGCGCCCGGGTGGTCCGGGTCGATGTCGCCGGACGCGGCACGCCCGGTGTCGCGCGTCGCCGGCATGGACCACAGCACCTCGCCGGTGCGGGCGTCGCGGAACGTCGCGCCGATGCCCTTCGACGACGGCGCCTCCTCGTGGGCGGCGAAGACCTCCAGGCCGGGCCGCGACGGGTCGAGGTCGGACACGTGCAGCGCGTCGCCGTGGCCGAGCCCGGTGACGTACAGCGGGTCGCCGTCGTCGTCGATCGTCAGGGACCCGAAGACGATCTCGTCCTTCTGGTCCCCGTCGACGTCGGCCACGGACAGGTTGTGGTTGCCCTGGCCCTTGTACTCCTCGCCCTCGACGTCGGAGTCGAACACCCACCGCTTGACGAGCTGCGCGCCGTCGAAGTCGTACGTCGCGATGACGGTGCGCGTGTAGTACCCGCGGCTGACGACGAGCGACGGGTGCTCGCCGTCGAGGTACGCGACCCCGGCGAGGAACCGGTCGACGCGGTTGCCGTACGCGTCGCCCCACGCGGACACGTCGCCGCGCGGCGGGGTGTAGTCGACGGTGTCGACCGCGGCACCCGAGCGCCCGTCGAAGACGGTGAGGAACTCGGGCCCGGTGAGGACGTAGCCGCTGGAGTTGCGGTAGTCCGCGCGGGCGTCGCCGATCACGCCGCCGACGCCGTCGACGGTGCCGTCGGCGGTCTTGGCCGTGACCTCCGCGCGCCCGTCGCCGTCCAGGTCGAACACCTGGAACTGCGTGTAGTGCGCGCCGGCGCGGATGTTGCGGCCGAGGTCGACGCGCCACAGACGCGTCCCGTCGAGCTCGTACGCGTCGAGGTAGACGTTGCCCGTGTAGCCGGCCTGGGAGTTGTCCTTGGAGTTGGACGGGTCCCACTTCACGACGATCTCGTACTGCCCGTCGCCGTCGAGGTCGCCCACGGACGCGTCGTTGGCGCTGTAGGTGTACGGCTGGCCGTCCTTGGCGTAGGCGTCGGCAGGCTTGTCGAGCGGCACGTCGAGGTGCTGCTGGTCCCACGGCCGGAACTCGGGCGTGACCCAGCGCTCGATGCCGTCGACGACGCTGCTCACGCGGTAGGTCGACGCGGCGGACCCGCCCGCGTCGAGCGTGTTGGTCGAGCCGCCGATCGGCGCCCCGGTGATCCGGCGGCCGTCCCGGTACACGTGGAACCCGATCGACTCGGGGTCGGTGCCGAGCATGCGCCACCCGACGTAGACGCCGCCGTCGACGACCACCGCGACGGGCGACCGGTCGAGCCGCTCCGCCTGCCGCGACAGGGTCGTGACGGCGGGCGACGTGACGGGCAGCGACGGCGCGGACACCCCGCCGGCGTTCACCGAGGCGACGCGGTAGGAGTACGCGATCGTCGTCAGGACAGTCGTGTCGGTGTACGACGCGGTCGACGCCCGCCCGACGAGCTCGTACGGCCCGTTCACCGACTCCGACCGGTACACCTGGTAGAACAGCGCGCCGTCGACGGGCGCCCACCGGACGGTCACGTCGTTCTTGTTCACCGCACCGAGCGTCACCGGGAACGGCACGCCCGCGACGGGCACGGACGGGTCGACGGTCGTCACGTCGAGCACGTCGGTCGGCACGGACTCGGCCCCCGAAGGGTCGAGCGCGACGACGTGGTACCGGTACGCGAGGCCGACGTCGGCGGTCGTGTCGACGAACGCGGCGTCGGTCGTCTCGCCGATCGCGACGGGTGCCGTCGCACCGTCCGCCTGCCGGTACACGCGGTAGCCGGCGGAGTCGTCGGTGCCCGTCCAGGACAGCGCGACCGAGACCGCGGCGCCGTCGATCGAGACCCCGTCGAGCACGAGGTCCTGCGGCGCGAGCAGCAGCGGCGTGATCTCGATGCCGTTCAGCCGCGACGACGACCCCGTCATGACGATCGAGAGCTGACCGTCGGTGACCAGGACGGGCTGCGACACCTTCTCGGAGACGGCCCCCGCGCCCGCGTTCGACGCACCCCAGTCCTTGCCCTCGATCTGCACGTTCGAGCGCGACGTGCCGATCCAGTCGCCGTTGTACGTCTTGACCGCGTACGAACCGTCGGGGACGTCGACCGCGAAGACGTGCTGCGGCCCGGGCAGCAGGAAGTCCCGCTGCAGGTCGTTCGGCGGCGTCGGGAAGTTCGTGCCGCGGTCGCGACCGCCCATGCCCGTCGGGTCGAGCCAGCCCCACCCGGTCTCGGGCGTGTAGCGGCTGTTCTGGTTGACCTCGACGTAGCCCGGCATGACGGGCGACCCGGCGAGCTGCACGTCGAACTTGTGCAGCGCGGCCTTGGTCGTGACGCGGACCGTGGCGCTCGGTGCGGACTCGCCGCGCCCGTTCACCGCGGTGACCCGCAGGTCGTACGACGCGCCCTCGACGAGCCCGCCGACGGCGGCCTGCGCGAGCGTCGACGTCGCGACGAGCGCGTACGCGTCGTCCCCTGCCGCCGCGTCCTTGCGGTAGACGCGGTAGACGTCGGCACCGTCGACGGGCGTCCACGTGAGGAGCACACCCGCGTTCGAGACGTTGCCCGCGACGACGCCCGCGGGCGCGTCCGGCACGGTCGCCGGCGGCTCGAAGCCCCCGACCTCGTCGGCCAGCGGCACGTCGAGCCCGGCGACGTCGGTCGCGACGAGCCGCGCCATCTGGATCGCGCCGTACTCCTGGAAGTGCGTGTCGTCGACCGTGCCCGCGGGCCGGCCCGGGTACACGCCCGCCGGGACGTGCAGGAACACCGCCTTCGCGGCCTCCGGCCCGATCTCGTCGAGGTAGGCACGGCTGGACGCCGACAGGTCGACGAGCGGCGTGCCCGTCTCGGCGGCCAGCGCCTTCGCGGCGGCCACGTACTCGGGGAAGGAGACGTTGAACCGGCCGGTGGTGGCGTCGAACGAGCGCCGCGACACCGGGGTCACGAGCACGGGCGTCGCGCCGCGCTGCCGAGCCCCGTCGACGTAGGTGCGCAGGTACTCGCGGTAGTCGGCGGGTGCCGCGTACCGGTCGTCGACGCCGTACGTGTTGTCGTTGTGGCCGAACTGCACGAACAGGTAGTCGCCCGGCCTGACCAGCCGCAGCACCTCGTCGAGCCGGCCCTGGCTGATGAAGTTCTTCGACGAGCGGCCGCCGATCGCGCGGTTGTCGACGACCACGTCGTCCGACAGGAACCGGTCGATCATCTGGCCCCAGCCGGCCTGCGGCGCGTAGTCCGCGGTGTACGACTGCACGGTCGAGTCGCCGGTCACCCACACCGTGGGCTTCGGACCTGCGGCCCGCGGCGACTGCTGCCGGATCGTCAGCGCGTTGAGCTTCGGGGCGGTCCCACCGACGTCGAGGTTGAGCTGCCCGTCGACGACCGCGATGTCGAACGACATCTCGAGGAACTGCCCGGCGGGCCGGGCGGTCGTCGCGACCTTCGCCATCTGCTCGACGGTGATCGCGATCTCCGACGCCTCCGTGGCGTCGCCCGCGACCAGGTCGACCGTGTAGTCGCCTGCCGGCAGGTCGACGACGAGCTCGGTGTCGCCGACCGTGACGAAGTCCGAGCGCAGCGCGTCGTCCGTGCCGCGGTCGGTCGCGGTGACCTGCGACGGGTCGACGAACCCGGCGCGCGTGGTCGGGCCGTACGCGCTCGTGGCGTCGAGGCGCGTGCTGCCCGGGACGAGGGCGCCGCTGCCCAGGTCGAACGCGAGAACGCCGTCGGCGGGGAGCGTCGGGTCGGGGACGCCGTCGCCCGCGAGGCTGCTGACCGTCGCGGCGGACGGCACCGAGGCGCCCGTGGCCGTGAGCGTCTGCACCCGGTACCAGTGCGTCGTGGTCGTGTCGACGGCGGCGTCCGTCACGAACACGTCGCCGGTCGTCCGGCCGACCTCGGTGTACGGGCCGGCCAGCGCGTCGGCGCGCGTCAGCACGTAGCCCGTCGCGCCCGCAACCTCGTTCCAGCGCAGCGTCACCGTTCCTGGGGCGACGTGCGCGAGCCGCAGCGCGGTGGGCGCGGCGATCGCGGGGTCGGGCGTCGGCTCGGGGTCGGGGTCCGGCCCGGGCTCCCCCGGGACGGCGGTGACGACGACCGCGTTGACGTAGCCGCCCGCACCCGCGCCGGTCACGCCGAGCGTGAGCTGGCCGTCGGCGACCGTCGTGCGCCACGTCCCCTCGACCGCGACCTGCCTGGTCTTGAGCGTCCCGGCCGTCGCACCCTCGAGCGTGAGGTTGGTCGTCGTCGTGCTCGACGTCGCGAGCAGGTCGCCCGAGCGGACCGTCACGTCGTAGGTGCCGTTCGGCACGTCGACGACGAACGACCAGGCCGTCGCGAGGACGAAGTCGCGGTCGGCCGCGTCGGTCGCTCCGCGGTCGCGGGAGATGGGGGTGACGCCGTCGGCGGGGACGACGCCGAAGCCCGTCGAGGCGTCGTACCGGGTGGCTTCCGTGACCTGCCGGTAGCCGTCGGCGACGGGGCTGGTCGCGGTCCCGAGGTCGAACCTCCAGGTGGCCGGGTCGGCCGCCTGCGCGGGGAGTGCGACGGCCGCGAGGGTGCCGGTCGCGAGAGCGGTGGTGAACCCGACGGCGGCAGCGGCGCGACGGCGGGCGTGGGCGCGCCGCAGGTCGTGGGCGGACGGGGC
>NZ_JAAXOY010000097.1 GCF_012396155.1 Cellulomonas septica
CCGATCTGAGGGCCCGGGCCTGATCGCCCCGGACGAGGCCGCCGGGTACGCCCGGACGGCCGCGCTCAACGCCCTGGCCGCCGTCGCGGCGGCGGTCTCCGCCGACGGTGGTCCGACCGGTGCCGACGCGCTCGACCGGGTCGCGCGCGTCGTCAAGGTCGTCGGGTTCGTCGCGAGCGACCCCGCCTTCACCGGTCAGCCGGGCGTCGTGAACGGCGCGAGCCTCCTGCTGCACGAGGTGCTCGGCGACGCCGGCGTGCACGCGCGCTCCGCGGTGGGCGTCGCGGTGCTGCCGATGGACTCGCCCGTCGAGGTCGAGCTCGTCGTGCGCCTGCGCGACTGACCTGTCCGCTGCGCGGGGAAGCGACGTGACCCCGCACGTCGCGTGCGGTGGGGCGACGTGACCCCGCCTGCCGCGTGCGGGGAGACGAACGGCCCCGGTCCTGTCGGACCGGGGCCGTCGTACGTCGTGCCGCAGCGTGGCTGCCGTCAGCGCGCGCGGCGCTCCAGGCGGTCGATGTCGAGCAGGACGACGGCGCGTCCCTCGCGCCGCACCCAGCCGCGTGCGGCGAAGTCGGCGAGCGCCTTGTTGACGGTCTCGCGCGAGGCGCCGACGAGCTGCGCGAGCTCCTCCTGCGTGAGGTCGTGCGCGACGCGGACGCCCTCGTCGACCTTCTCGCCGAACCGGGTCGACAGGTCGAGCAGCGCCTTCGCGACGCGGCCGGGCACGTCGGAGAAGACGAGGTCGGCGAGCGCCTCGTTGGTGCGGCGCAGGCGGCGTGCGAGGGCCTGCAGCAGCTGCTGCGCGACCGACGGCTTGTCCTGGAGCCACCGGATGAGGTCGGCGTGGCCGAGCTCGAGCACCTCGGCGTCGGCGACGACGGTCGCGGTCGCGGTGCGCGGGCCCGGGTCGAACAGGGACAGCTCGCCGAACATCTCGCCGGGACCGAGCACGGCGAGGAGGTTCTCGCGGCCGTCGTTGGAGCGTCGTCCGAGCTTGATCTTGCCGTCGCGCACGACGTACAGCCGGTCGCCGGGCTCGCCCTCGTGGAACAGCGTGTCGCCGCGCACGAGGTGGAGCTGCTTCATGGTCGCGACGAGCGCCCCGGACGTCTCGACGTCCAGCCCCGCGAAGAGGGGGGCTGCCAGCACGATGTCGTCCTCCACCGTGGCTCCTTCCTTCCCGGCCCGACCCGACGGTCACCGGCCTGACGACCGCGCGCGAACCGTCTGGCTCGGTGGCGGTACCCGTCCGGCGTCCTGGTCTCGGGCACCGGCCATCTCACAGTTTGCCGTATGAGGGGCCTCAGCCCCGACCGATGGGCTCCTGGAGGCACGCGGCGGTCGCCTCGGGGTCGAGCGCGAGCCGCGTGATGAGCTGGTCCGTGGTGTCGGAGAGGGCCGACGCGACCCCGGCCTCGTAGCGCGCGAGCTGCTCGTCGAGCGCGCGCAGGCCGTCGAGCGCGGCGAACTCGTCCGCCTGGGTCCCGGTGAGGACGGCGGCGAGCTCGGCGGGCCGCGGCACGTCGACGCCGACGTCGAGGGGGAGCTGGAAGGCGACGTCCTCGCCGAGCGTCTGCGGGCGTGCGACCTGCGCGACGGCCAGGTCGAGCCGGGCGCGCACCAGCCGGCGCCACCACCCGACGCGCGCCCGACGACACCATCGCCCAGCCCGCCGCGACGAGCACCCACAGGAAGCCGGCGACGGCGAGCGTCACGTAGACGCTGCGCGCGACGGGGTCCGTCCAGAAGCCGAACCAGTACCCGCCCGGCCCGGTCGGCACGAGGGCGACCAGCAGCAGGACGACGCGCAGCAGCGCGGCACCGCCGACCGCCGCGAGCACGGCCCCGGCGGCTCGCGGCCGGACCGCCAGCACGACCGCCGTGAACAGGAGCCATCCCGCGAGCGCGACCAGCAGGTGCGCGGGGGCGGGCAACCACGTCTGGACGCCGCGGCTCGCGACGACGGCGAACGCCGGGACGGCGACGACGAGCACGCGGTCGGTCCGTGTCAGCCCGGCCGTGACCTCGGCGGCACGCCACGGGCGCGTCCCCGCGACCCAGAGCGCGCGCGCCGCGCGGGCGCCGGGCAGACCCCGACGGGCCGCCGCCGGGACGAGCCCGAGGACCAGCCAGCCGACCACCAGCGCGAGCAGGGCGCGTGCCGCCCACGCCATCGGCAGGTCCCGCTCGCCCCGCTCGACGCCGAGCCGTGCGGCGGTGAGGTTGTACGCGGGGTAGTACGGGTCGCCCGCGTACGCCTCCTCGTGGGCCGTCGCCGACCGCTCGAACGTCTGCCGCGCGGCGTCCCACCGCGCGTGCACGGCCGCGTCGCGCGTGTCGTGCCACTGCGCCTGCCGGAGCACCATCTCGCGGTAGTCGCCGAGCATCGTCAGGGTGCTCGTCTCGTAGTCGAGCGTGTCGAGGAAGGCGTCGCGCAGCTCGGGGTCGCGCCAGGTCGCCGGGTCCGTGCCGGCGACCGCGTCACGCATCCGCCCGACGGCCGCGACGGCCCGGTCGCCGCCGTCGATCGCCTCGTCGAGGTCGTCGCGGCTCACGTCGTAGATCACGTCGAGGACCGCGCTGTCGCCCGTGAGGATGTCCCACTCGAAGATCCACATCATGGGCGGCGGCTCGAGGCCGAGCGCGGTGACGCGGCGATCCGCGAACGGCCCGATGTAGAGGCCGTCGGTGATCGCGGTGCGGCTGTCGGCCATCGCGTCGGCGATCGCCGCCGCCGTCGCGGGGTCGTCGGAGAACCAGCGCCGCGCCCAGTCGAGCGTGAGGGCCGCCGGGTCGGCGTCGGGGTCGCGCGCCAGCCGCGACGCGAGCTCGGTGTTGAGCTCGTAGAGCTGCCAGAACCCGGCCTTGAGCGTGAGCGACAGCGGTCCGGCGCGCCACGGTCCGCCGTCCTGCGTCCACGTCCAGACGCCCTCGACGTGCGGGTTCGCCGCCAGGAACCGCTGCAGCGCGGTCCGGTACAGGTCGCCGAGGTCGTTCGGGAACGCGCCGAAGTTCTCGAACTCGCGACGGCTCTGCAGCTCGACGATCCGCCGGTGGTCGCCCGTCTCGAGCGTGCCGTTGAGCGGGAGGTGGCTGTAGAAGTCCCCGAGCGTGTACTTCGTCGAGACGATCAGGCGGTCGGACGTGAGGCCGTCGAGCACCGCGTCGTAGGAGTCGGGGTTGGTGTGCATGTCGCCGACCGCGCCGACGCCGACGCTCCACGTCCGGAAGATCACCTCGCGGTCCGCCCGCTCGGCCTGCGCGGTGAACGCCGTGAGCATCGCCCGGACGTCCGCGACGCCGGTCACGGCCAGCGCCGAGTAGTAGTCCCAGCCGGGCATGTCGTAGACCTCGCCCGCCTCGCCGATGCGCACCAGGACCCCGTCGACGTACGGCATCGCCGCGTACAGCTCGTCCAGCCCCGACGCGTACACCTCCCAGAACGCCGGGTCCGCGGTCGTCAGACCGCCGAAGCGGTCCACGAGGTAGGCCTCGAGCGGCGTCGTGAGCGCGAGCATGTCGGTGCGGAGGAAGACCTCCATGCCGAGGTCGTGCGCGTACTCCCACATCGGCCCGAACGCGTCGCGCAGCGCGAGCGCCCGGGCGACGTGCTCGTCACCCTCGGCGTAGACGTCGTCGCCGTCCCCGACGCCCGAGAACGTCACGTACTCGACGAACCCGGGGATCGCGATCGCGTTGCTCCCGCCCGCGAGCACGTGCTGCACGTACTCCTCGAACTCCGCCCGCGCGACCTCCAGGGCTGCGGCGTCCACGTACGGCGCGTCGGGCAGCATCACGTCGGCGAACGCCTGCGACGCGTGCGAGTAGTCGTCTCCCGACGCCCATGCGGCCTCGTCGACCGTCACGCCGACCGCGCCGAGGTCGACCATACGGAACGGCAGCCGCGGGTCGACGGTCTCGCCCAGGTGCGCGTCGAACGGGCGACCGGTGCGGGCCGCCGACGCGAGGTCGTACAGCGCCAGCGCCGCGCCCGCCTCCGAGGGAGCGACGACGCGCAACGCCTCGCGCGTCCCGTCCAGGCGGTACGACTCGTCGTCCTCCGGGCCGTCCCCGACGACGACCTCGACCGTCGCGGTGCCCTCGGTCGTGCGGGAGGTGCCGACGGCGTTACGCAGCTCCGCGACCGCCAGGTCGATCCGCGCCGACGACGGCGCCGTGACGGCCGTGACCTGGGGCGGCGCCGTCCACGGCGTCTCGGGCGCGGTGCGCGGCGTCTCCGTCGGGACGTCCGACGGGGCGCTGGTGATCCCGAGCTGGTCGCTGACCGCGCCCGCGACGCCCGCTCCGACGAGGCCGAGCAGCAGCAGGGTCGCCACGACGGCCAGCAGTCGGCTCCCTCGCCTCGTCACGCGGCGGAATGTAGCAGCGGCACCTGTCGGTGCCGTCGGCCCGTCGGAGCCCGCCACCCACGTGGCCGTACGCGTGCGCGCGGTGGCCCGGCCGCGTCCCGCTGCCGTCGCTCCATCGACGTCGACGACCGCCCGGCGCCTCAGCCCGTCGGCACCCAGTACCGACGCTTGGGCAGCCGCCCGCCGACGGGGACGCGGTCCTGCAGGAGGCCGCCGCACCGCTCGATGGTCCGCGCAGACGCGACGTTGTCGTCGTCGCAGGTCACCAGAGCGCGCTCGATCCCGACGGACCGCGCGACGACGAGCGACTGCCGGAGCATCTCGGTCGCGTACCCCCGCCGCCGGTGGGCGGGCCGCACGGCGTATCCGATGTGGCCGCCGACGAGCGCGAGCGCCTCGTCCAGGGCGTGCCGCACGGAGACCCGCCCGACGAGCGCGCCGTCCACGTCGGCGACGAGGAACGTCGCCGGGACGCGCCCCGGTCCGAGGTTCACCCCCGCGCGCTCGTCGGCGAGGTGCGCGAGGTAGCCGGACCAGTCGTCGCGACGGCCGTCGAGCAGGAAGTCGAACCCCTCGCGCGCGAGCTCGTCGTGCGCGGCCCACGCCTCCGCCTCGTCGGCGGCCGTGAGCGGCCGCAGCACCAGCGGCGAGGTCACGACCCCTCCATGCACGCGGTCGCGGTCTCGTCGACGAGGTCGCGAGCGGCGGCGAGCGTCGCACGCAGCGCGTCAGGGTCTGCGCCGACGGCGGCGCACAGCGCCTGCGCCCGCACGCCGAAGTCCCGTGGAGCGTCGGGCAGTCGTCCGGCCGCGGCGACGGCACCCTTCTCGTTGGTGACCCAGCGACCCGCGTGCGCGTGCAGGGCGTGCGCGCACAGCAGGACCGCGCGGAACAGGCACCCGGCGACGTACGCGCTGTCGCCCCGCCCGACCGCCTTGGCCGCGACGTCGACGCTGAACGCGGCCTCCCAGAGGCCGGCGACGACCGCGTCGCGCAGCGCCGGGGGATAGGCCGACGCCTCGTCGTGCAGCGCCGCGACCTCGCCCGACGGGTCCGCGAGGACGACCGCGACGGCGACCTCGCCCGCGTACGCGAACGACGGGACTCCGAGCGGATGACCGGCCTGCGCGTGCCACGCGAACCGGCCGTCCTGCGCCTCCTGCCAGCTGCGCCGCACACGGTCCAGGTCGCGGTAGAGCACGTCGACGGCCGTGCCGTCGACGTGCAGCCACCCACCGCCGTCGACCCACGGCCCCCACGCGCCGGGCGCGGTCACCTGCGCCTCCGGACCGGCGATCTCACGGACCACCGCGCCGAGCGCCTCCACGTCGAGGGGTGGCCGGTAGTAGAGGCCCAGGTCCACGTCGGACTCGGCGGCGTGGTCGCCGCGGGCCCGGCTCCCGCCCAGCGCGACGGCCCGCACCCCGGGCACGTCGACCAGGCGCTCCGCCACGTCCCGCAGTCGCGCGTCGCTCAGCACCGCCCCAGCATGCCGGTGCCTGGCGTGTGGCCCGTAGCGGGATGTATCTGCCGCATTGTTGGAGATAGGCTCGGGCCATGGCCAACGCCACGGCGATCTTCCGCAGCGACACCCAGGCACGGGTGCTGCGGGCACTGGCGCGCGCGGCGGACGCCATGACGGCCAGCGACCTCGCGCGGGAGCTGGACGAGCCGCTGTCGACCGTCGCGCGCGAGGTCTCCCGCCTCGTGGAGACGGAGATGGTCCTCACGACGTCACGTGGTCGTCGGACGCTGCTGCGACCGAACTGGTCCAACGGGTACATGCGCGCCGCGCGCGACGCGTTCGACTACGAGGACGGTCTGCGCACGCAGGAGCCGTCCCCGCGCTGGTGGCGCACCGTGCCCGAGATCGTCGAGGACGTCCGCCCCGAGCTGCGGGACGGCAACGAGCCCGCTGCCGTCCGGATGCTTCTCGACGGCCTCAACTCCCTGCCCCGTGCGGCGGCGGCTGGACGCGTCGACGAGATGCTGGCCGAGCCACCGTCGACCGGTGACGAGCGCTGGGACGCGCTGATCGCCGGGAGCGTGCGGTACGTCGCCCGGCGGGCCGGCGTCGGGGCGCCCGACTGGACCCGTCGGCGCCCGCTCGCCGCCTGGTGGTGGCCCACGGGACGCGGTGCCCGCGCCGCCGTCGCGATGCAGCACACGCCCGTCGAGCTCGCGCGGCTGGGCATCTGGTTCGACGAGCGGAACTTCACGACCGCATGAGCGAGCACGGTCCGACGCTGTCCCGTGCCGAGGTCATCGGCCTGCTCACCGAGCTCGGTGCCGTGCTCCACCGCGACGGCCTGCACGCGACGATCTACGTCGTCGGGGGCGCCGCGATGTCGATCACCCTGGACTCGCGCCGGGTCACGCGGGACGTCGACGCCGTGTTCCGCACGGAGACGGACGGTCTGCGCACCGCCGCCCGCGAGGTCGCTGCTCGGCACGAGCTCGACCCCGAGTGGCTGAACGACCGGGTCACGTCCGCCGTCGTCGGCCTGGTGAGCGACGAGGGCCAGACCGAGCTCGACGTCCCCGGGTTGTCCGCCGCCGTCGCCTCGCCCGAGCACCTGCTGGCGATGAAGATGCTCGCCGGACGCGAGCGCGACCTCGACGACCTCGTCGTCCTCTTCCGCCACCTCGGCCTCACCGCACCCCGCCAGGCCGTCGAGATCACCGAGCGCGTGTTCGGGGGCGGCTACCCCGACACCGCCCCACCGCTGGAGTACCTGGAGCTCCTCGCGGAGGACGTCCTCGACCGCATGAACGCCTGACCGACCGGACCCCGTCGCGCCCCCCACCACGCGGTCATGACGCGTCGGGGTCGCCGAGGAATCGGGCGACAGCCTCGTCCGTCGCGCGCCGCAGGTCCGCGTCGAGCTCCGCCTCCAGCACGCCGCGACCGGCCCCCAGAACCTCGAGGTCGTCCGGGTCGTACGCGCCGTCGAGGAGCGCGAGCTCGGCGCAGGTCGGGTCTGCCTCGTGCCCGACGACGCCGTGCGCCCACCGGCACAGGTCGCGTGCGCTGACCTCGTGGCGCACGTACCGGCCGACCATGGCGGCGGTCGCGCCGCGGAGCGGATCCTCGGTGACCACGTCCGGCCGACCGAGCTCGACGAGGGTGCGATCGACCTCCGGCCCGACGTCGTGACGCACGGCGGAGGACGGCTCGCCCGCGAGCTCGCGGAGCGTCGGCGAGTCGAGGCCGGCAACCAGGCACCCGACGGCCGCGTCGACGACGTCGCCCGTGCTCGCCCCGTCGAGGCGCCAGAGGCGCACGGTGTCGGTGAAGGCCGTCCGGGCCTCGTCCTGCGTCGCGTCGTGCACCAGTCCATGGTCGCTGCGGGACGGGGCGACGCCTCGACATTTCCCGTGACGCGCGTCGTCACGCTGCCTATCCTGCGAGAGCCGTGCGACAGGACGAGGAGGTGGTACCCGTGAACGATGGATCGACCAGGGTGCTCCCCCTCGGGGTCACGGTCGGGCGGTAGGTCGCCCGGGAGCGCCGCCCACGCGCACTCCCGAGAGGCACGACCATGGACTTCAGCTCCGAGCACCGCCACGACGACGGGGTCCTCGAGCGCGACTTCGCGCTCGGCGACATCCCCGGAACCCTCTGGACCACCGGCTCCGCACCGGCCCCGCTGGTCCTCATGGCCCACAACAACGGCCTTCCCCGGCGCGACCATCGGGCACTGGTTCGAGTGGGCGCGCCTCACGCTGCACGCGCGCGCCG
>NZ_JAAXOY010000098.1 GCF_012396155.1 Cellulomonas septica
CCCTCGTCGTTCGCGCCTCTCACGGAGCCGCCCACCGAAGTCGTCCACGGAGACGACGATAACGTGCGCGCTATCACCGGTCGACGCCGGAAACGCTCGGACACGCCTCAGGCGGTCGCCGAGCGGTGAGTCGAGGCCGCGATGCTCGGCCCGAACGTCATGGCGAAGTACGAGGTCGAGCTCCGCGCGGTCGACGGCACGGGCCTCGACGAGGTCACGATGGACGCGGTCGTCACGCTCGTGAACGGGTTCGTCGGCGGGGCCGCGCGCGGCGTGCTCGACCGCGCGCAGGCCGAGCAGGTGACCGGCATCAGCGAGGAGCAGTGGTGGGAGGCGACCGCCCCCTACGTCGACCAGGTCTTCGACGCCGACGCCTACCCGACCGTCGCGCGCGTCGGACCCGTCGCCGGCGAGGCCAACCAGGCGGCGTACGACCCGCACCGCGCGTTCGAGTTCGGCCTCGCCCGGCTCCTCGACGGCATCGCGGTGCTCGTCGACGCCGCCCGCTGACGCCGGACCGGTCCGCCGCGGTCGGGGAGGATGGGCGCATGAGTGCGACCCTGCAGGCCCGCGCGGTGTCGGCCGCCTTCGGCGACCGCGAGCTGTTCTCCGGTCTGGACCTCGTCGTCGCCCCCGGTGACGTCGTCGGGCTCGTGGGGCCGAACGGCGCGGGCAAGACGACGCTGCTGCGCATCCTCGCGGGCAGCCGCGCGCCGGAGTCCGGGACCGTCAGCCTGTCGCCGCCGACCGCGCAGGTCGGCTACCTCGTGCAGGAGGTCGAGCGCAAGGACGACGAGACGGTCCGCACGTTCCTCGAGCGACGCACCGGCGTCGCCGCCGCGCAGACCGAGATGGACGACGCGTCGCACGCGCTCGCGGCCGAGGAGCCCGGCGCCGACGACCGGTTCACCGAGGCGCTCGAGCGGTGGATGTCGCTCGGCGGCGCGGACCTCGACGCGCGGCTCGGCGTCGTCGCGGACGACCTCGGCCTGACCGTCGACCTCGGCCTGCCGATGACCGCGCTGTCGGGCGGGCAGGCGGCGCGCGTCGGGCTCGCGGCGCTCCTGCTGTCCCGGTTCGACCTGTACCTGCTGGACGAGCCGACGAACGACCTCGACACCGACGGCCTGCACCGGCTGGAGGAGTTCGTGGACCGCGTGCAGGCGCCGGTCGTCGTCGTGAGCCACGACCGCGAGTTCCTCGCCCGGACCGTGACGCGCGTCGTCGAGATCGACCGCAGCCTGCAGCGCGTCGCGACCTACGGCGGCTCCTACGACGCGTACCTCGACGAACGCTCGACCGCGCGTCGCCAGGCGCGCGAGGCGTTCGAGGACTACGCGGCCCGCCGCGACGCGCTCCAGGCCCGGGCGCGCACGCAGCGCGCGTGGATGGAGAAGGGCGTCCGCAACGCGCGCCGCAAGGCCACCGACAACGACAAGAACGTCAAGCACCACCGCGGCGAGACGTCCGAGAAGCAGGCCGCGAAGGCGCGCCAGACGGACCGGATGATCGAGCGGCTCGACGTCGTCGAGGAGCCGCGCAAGGAGTGGCAGCTCCGCATGAGCATCGCCGCGGCACCCCGGTCGGGCGCGGTCGTCGCGACGGCCCGCGCCGCGGTGGTACGACGCGGCGACTTCACGCTCGGACCGGTCGACCTGCAGCTCGACTGGCAGGACCGCGTCGCCGTGACCGGCCCGAACGGCTCCGGCAAGTCGACGCTGCTGGCGCTGCTCCTGGGCCGGGTCGCGCCCGACGACGGGAGCGCGGCGCTCGGCCCCGGCGTGCTCGTCGGCGAGGTCGACCAGGCGCGGGCCGCGTTCGAGGGCGACGCACCCGTCGGCGACGCGTTCGCGCGCGAGGTCCCGGACTGGACGACCGCCGACGTGCGGACGCTGCTCGCCAAGTTCGGCCTCGCGGGTCACCAGGTCGGCCGCCCGGCCGCGTCGCTGTCGCCCGGCGAGCGGACCCGTGCCGCGCTCGCGCTGCTCCAGGCCCGCGGCGTCAACCTGCTGGTGCTCGACGAGCCGACCAACCACCTCGACCTTCCCGCGATCGAGCAGCTCGAGCAGGCCATGGAGTCGTTCGACGGCACGGTCCTGCTGGTCACGCACGACCGCCGCATGCTCGACACCGTCCGCCTCACGCGCCGCTGGCACGTCGAGGACGGCCGCGTCACCGAGGTCGCGCCCGACTGACCGAGCCGAGCACGCACCGCCGAGGTGGCTCCGCGGCGCGCGCGGACCTGGTGGGATGTCCGCCATGACACCTGCGCACGACGCCGTCGAGCACGGGGACCTCCCACGCCTGCGGACGCTGCTCGACGACGGCGCGGACGTCGAGGAGGTCGACGGCGGCCTGACCCTGCTCCAGCACGCGGTCGACGTCGAGATCGACGCGCACACCCAGACCGGCGAGCCGCTCCACGTGGACCTGACGGCCTACCTCCTCGCGCGCGGTGCGGACCCCCTCGCCTCACCGGTTCCCGGCGGGGCCGGTTCGGCGCTGCACACGGCGCGGCTGCGGGGGCACTGGCTCGCCGTCGCGGTCATGGAGCCGCTCGTGCGCCCCGGCGCAGGCCCGGACGGGCGTGCCACCGGGACCGTGCGTTGACACGCATGGGTACCCTCCTGCGACGCGCCGGTCGGCTGCGGGGCTGGACCGGACCGTCGAGGGTGCACGCCGTCACCAGGCGCTGAGCGAGACCGACGCTCCCGTCACGACGAAGGTGCCGTCGTCGTCGCGGTCGACGGTCGGGTCGACGAACGCGAAGACCCCGTGACCGCGCTCGAGGCGCAGGAACACGTGGCAGGTGTCGGACTCGAGGTCGGGTGCGACGAGCGTCGGCGAGCAGTCCTGCTCGAGCGTGCCGCTGCCGGTGGCGCCGAGCCCGGCGGCGAGGTCGGCGGCGACGTCGCTGACGGCCCGGTCGACGCCCCAGCACGCGACGAGGTCGTCGGCGTGGCACCCGGTCTGCTCGACGGCCCCGTCGGGCGCGGGCAGGGCGGCCGCGCGCTCGACGGCCTCCGCCCGGAGGTGCCCGTCGACGGCCCGCAGGACACCGGGCACGGTCACGGCCGCCACCGCGCCGGCGGCGACGACGGCGAGCGAGACGACGAACACCGGCCGCGGAGCACGCATGCGCAGGTCATCGGCAGTGCGGCTGCGGTCCTTGAACGTCACGCCGTGCCCGGCGGTCGCTCCGCGACGAGGAGGGTCCTCGGTCACCTGGGCAGGGGCCTCGGACGGTCGTACGGTCGTGGGAGGTCCAGTGGTCCGCGGTCCGTGAGGCGGCGCGCGATGAACAGGTCCAGGACGACGACGTCGACGAGTCCCCAGGCGGTGGGACGCGTCCGAGCGAGGGCGAGCGCGCTGACGGTGCTCGTCGTGGGGGTCCTGGTGGCCGTCGTGGCGTTCGTCCCGCACCCCGCCGTCGCCGCGGCCCCGACGCCACCGTCGCGGGCGTCGGTCGTGCAGGCGGCACGGCTCGCGGTCGACCGCTTCTACGCCACCGACGGCGGAGCGACTGCCGCCGCGGGCTGGCGGTGGGCGCCGTACTTCATGGCCGTCGAGGCGCTGCACCGCGAGACCGGTGACGCGACCTACGCCCAGTGGCTCCAGGCGTGGGGCGACCGGAACGCGTGGACCGGCGACGCGCCGCCGAGCCCGACGTCCAACCCGGACAGCCGTGCCGCGATCCAGGTCTGGTACGACATGGCCGCGCGCGGCATGGCCGCGGACCTGGCACCGTCGGACGCCCTCATGGCCGCGGACCTCGCCCTGCCCGCGGACCGGTACTGGTGGATCGACGCGATGTTCATGGGCCTGCCGCTCTGGCCACGCTGGGCGACCCGGACGGGTCAGAGCGCCTACGCGGCCAAGCACGCGCAGCTCTACACGTACCTGCGCGACGACGGATTCACGACGTACCGCCGCGGATGCGGCCACACCGGCCTGTTCGACCCGACCGAGAGCCTGTGGTGGCGCGACTGCCAGTTCGTCCCGCAGCGGGACGCGCTCGGGCACAAGGTGTTCTGGTCGCGCGGCAACGGCTGGGTGCTCGCGGCGATGGCCCGCACGCTCATGGTCCTGCCGACCACCGACCCGCAGGCCGCCGAGTACCGGGCGATGCTGCAGCGCATGGCCGCCCGCCTGGTGCCGCTGCAGGGTGCCGACGGGATGTGGCGCTCCCACCTGCTGAGCCCGTCGCTGTACCCGGCGCCCGAGACGAGCGGCACCGCGCTGTTCACGTACGCGATGGCGTACGGCATCCGCTCCGGCCTGCTCGACGCCGCGACCTACCTGCCGGTCGTCCTGCGCGCGTGGCAGGGGCTCTCCACGATCTCGCTCACGAGCACCGGGTTCGTGTCGAACTGCCAGCTCGTCGGTGACCAGCCGGCCGCACCCAGCACGACGACGTCGATCGCGTACTGCGTCGGCGCGTTCGCGCTCGCGGCGACCGAGGTCGCGCGGCTCGACGGCTACCTCGCGGCGGACCCGTTCACGCGCACGGCGACGAACGGGCTCGGCACGGCGGAGGTCGGCGGCACCTGGACGACGCCCGTCGCCCCGGTGGACTTCTCCGTCGACGGCGCGGTCGCCCGCGTCCGCACGCCCGCCGGCCACACGCGGTACGCGAACCTGGCGGGCGTCTCGTCGCAGGACACCGATCTCACCGCCACCTTCGCGTTCACGCGCCCGACCAGCCGGAGCCTCTACCTCGCGCTCGTCGCACGCCAGGTCGGCAGCGCGACGTACACCGGTCGCGCGGTCGTCAGCAGCACGGGAACCGTCCAGGCGCAGGCGCAGCGCTCGGGGACGACGCTGCGCGCGGTGGCCGTGCCGGGCCTGGTCGTCGCGGCGGCCGACCGCGTGCGCATCCGCGTGCAGGCGGTCGGTGCGGCGCCGACCACCCTCCGCGTGAAGGTGTGGAAGGACGGGGCCGTCGAGCCTTCCGCGTGGCACGTCACCGTCACCGACACGACCGCCGCCCTGCAGGCCCGCGGCGCGATCGGCCTCACGACCTACCTCAGCGCTGACGCGACCCCGTCACCGCTCGTCGTGACGGTCGACGACCTCACGGCCCGCCGCCCGGGCTGACGCTCAGCCCGCCGCGACGTCCAGGGCCTGGGTGAGGTCGTCGCGGAGGTCCTCGACGTCCTCGAGCCCGACGGACAGGCGGACGGTCGACTCGGCGATCCCGACGGCGGCGCGGCCCTCGGGTCCGAGCTTGCGGTGCGTCGTCGTGGCGGGGTGCGTGACGATCGACTTGGTGTCGCCGAGGTTGTTCGACAGGTCGATGATCCGCAGCGCGTCGAGGAACGCGAACGTGGTCTTCTTCGCGACGTCGGGCGTCGCGCCCTCGGGGACCCGCAGGTTGAGCGTGACGACCGTGCCGCCGCCGGTCTGCTGCGCGCGCGCGAGGTCGTGCTGAGGGTGCGACGGCAGGAACGGGTAGCGGACGGACGCGATCGCCGGGTGCTGCTCGAGCCAGCCGGCGAGCTCCAGGGCGGACGCCGCCTGGTGGCGCACGCGCAGCGACATCGTCTCGAGGCCCTTGAGCAGCACCCACGCGTTGAACGGGGACAGCGACGGGCCGGTGTTGCGGATGAGCGTCTGGACGGGTCCGCGCACGTACTCGGCGGAGCCGAGGATCGCGCCGCCGAGGACGCGGCCCTGGCCGTCGATGTGCTTGGTCGCGGAGTAGACGATCACGTCGGCGCCCAGGTCGAGCGGGCGTGACAGGACGGGCGTCGCGAAGACGTTGTCGACGACGACGGTCGCACCGGCGGCGTGCGCGAGGCGGGACACGGCGGCGATGTCGACGAGGTCCTGCATGGGGTTCGACGGCGTCTCGAAGAACACGACGTCGGCCGGCGTCGCGAGCGCCTCCTCCCACTGCGTCAGCACGTGCCCGTCGACGTAGTCGGTGCGCACGCCCCACCTGGCGAGGATCTCGTCGAAGATCACGACGCTCGACCCGAACAGGGCGCGGGCGGACACGATGCGCGAGCCCTGCTGGACGAGCGCGGCGAGGGCCGTGAAGACGGCGGACATGCCGGTCGCGGTCGCGTAGGCGGCCTCGGCGCCGTCGAGCAGGCGCAGGCGCTCCTCGAACGTCGACACCGTCGGGTTGGAGTAGCGGGAGTAGAGGAACCGGTCGACGTCGCCCGCGAACGCGGACTCGGCCTGCGCGGCGGAGTCGTACACGTACCCCTGGGTGAGGAAGAGGCCCTCGGACATCTCCTGGAACTCGGACCGCACGAGCCCGCCGCGCACGGCGAGCGTGTCGGGCCGCAGCGTCGAGCGGTCGACGGACCGGTCGTCCCAGTCGCCGGGACCGGGCACCCGGCCCGGCACGCGGTCGGCGGTCACAGCGTCGTCCAGGGCAGACCCTCGGCGCGCCACCCGACGTGCCCGCGCTGACCGTCGGGGCCGACGTCCCCCTCGAACCCGCGCAGCACGTTGTACGCGGGGCCGAACCCGGCGGCGGTCGCGGCCTGCGCGGCGGCGACCGAGCGGACCCCGGAGCGGCACAGGAAGACGACGGGCCGCTCGTCGCCGGGCGTCAGGCCCGCCTCGGCGAGCTCGTCGACGAACCGCGGGTTGAGGCCCTGCGGGGTCGTCCACTCGACGAGCGCCGCACGGCCGCCGATCCCGGTGGCGTCGGGCACGCCGATGAGCCGCCACTCGGCGTCGGTGCGCACGTCGACGAGCAGGGCGCGCTCGTCGGACGCGAGCAGGTCCCACGCCTGCTGCGGGGTCAGGTCACCGGCGTACGGCATCGCGATCCTCCATCGGTCCTGGCGGTAGCACCCTCGCCCGGCGGACCGGGGGGTTGCTGCGGCGTCGTCGAGCCAGATCTCTCGGCCGCTCTGGATGGTTGGCGCGATGCTACGCGCGCCGGACGTCGCAGCGCCAAGGAGTGGACATCCCGTCCCGTCATCCGAGACGGCCGACGTGTCCCGTTGACACATCCCGGCCGCCGACGGAACCCTCGTCGTCAGGTCATGAGCGCCAGCGCGAAGCCCCGGCTCGCTGGCCGGCAACCCTCCTCCGCGGTGGGGTGCCCCGGGTGACGACCAGGCCGACCGCTGACCGGCGGACGGCAAGCGCGGGGCCGGCCGTCGGTGCCGGGTCCCACGGACCCGTGAGGAGCACCATGTCCGTCATCGCCGAGACCACGTCCTGTGCCGAGGTCGACGCCCCGGTGTCGACCCGCGAGCCCGTCCCCGCCCTGCTGCCCGTCGTCGGCGGCGACACGACCGTGCCGCTCGTCGACGGCACCCAGCGGGTCTACGCCAACCTCGACTACGCCGCGAGCGCCCCCGCGCTCGAGTCCGTCGCCGCGCGCGTCACCGAGGTCCTGCCGCTGTACGCGTCCGTGCACCGCGGCGCCGGGTACCTGTCGCAGGTGTCCACGGCCCTCTACGAGTCGTCGCGGCAGAGCATCGCGCGGTTCGTCGACGCGCGCCCCGACGACGTCGCGATCATCACGCGCAACACGACCGACTCGCTCAACCTGCTCGCGGGCGTCGTCCCTGCGGGCGGCAAGGTCCTCGTCCTCGACGTCGAGCACCACGCCAACCTGCTGCCGTGGGTGCAGTCGTCGCAGCGGCACGGCAACACCACGACGATCCTGCCGATCGGCCGGACCGTCGCCGAGACCCTCGACGCGCTGCGCGCCGAGCTCGCGACCCAGCCGTACGCGCTCCTGACGATCACGGGCGCGTCCAACGTGACCGGCGAGTCGCTGCCGATCGAGGAGGTCGTCGCGCTCGCGCACGCCGAGGGCACCCGCGTCGCCGTCGACGGCGCGCAGCTCGTCCCGCACCGCGGCTTCTCGCTCGCCCGCACCGGCGCCGATTACGTCGCGTTCTCCGGCCACAAGACGTACGCGCCCTTCGGCGCGGGTGCGCTCGTCGGCCGCCGCGACTGGCTCGACACCGGCACGCCGTACCTCGCCGGGGGAGGTGCGGTGCGCGACGTGCGCGCCGACCGGACCGTCTGGCAGCCCGCACCCGCGCGGCACGAGGCCGGGTCGCCCAACGTCATCGGCGCGATCGCGCTCGCGGAGGCGTGCGACCGGCTCG
>NZ_JAAXOY010000099.1 GCF_012396155.1 Cellulomonas septica
GGCCACGGCCCCCGCGGGCTGACGTCGCCACACCGCGCCGTACAGGCCGACCAGCGCGACCGCCCCGCCGAGCTGCGCGGCACGCCCCACGACCAGCGGGAGCGGTGAGAGCAGCAGCAGTCCGCCCGCACCCAGAAGCGCCGGGGCGGCGTATCCGACCGGGCGTCCGACGGCGACCGCGCGCTCCAGCGCGACGAGCGCGCCGACGAAGCCGAGGACCATGAGCGCGCCGTGCACGTCGGGCAGCCGCTGTGTCGTCACGGGTGCCGGGAGGCCGAGCAGCACGAGCGCGGCGTCGAGCCCTGCGAGGAGCGCGACCGCGACGGGCACCAGGAGGACGGTCCGTCCGCGCAGGCCAGGGGTATTCACGGCTCGACCGTAGATTTCCGCCCGTGGCCTGCGGATGGGACCGAGGTCCCGAGCCGCGCACGTCACTCCGCCTCGATGATCGGCGCATGTCCCGACGCACCGCAGCGGCCCGCACGTTGGGCTCCGGCAGCCGCGTCGACCTGCTGCACCTGCTGCAGAGCGGCGGCCCGCAGACGGTCGGCGAGCTCGCCGACCGGACCGGCCTGCACGAGAACACTGCACGCGAGCACCTGCAGCGCCTGGTGCTCGACGGGTTCGTGCACCGCGAACCCGAGGTGCGCACGACACGCGGGCGCCCACGGATCGTCTACCGGGCCGTGACGTCGCAGGACGTGCGGACCGACCCCGTCGCCGCCCGCCGGCTCGAGGACGCGATCGCGGGCGCCGCGCTGAGCCGCGTGCTGCTGCAGAGCTACGGCACGCCCGTCGAGTCCGTTCCCGAGACCGCACGGGCCGCGGGGCGCGAGCTCGCCGCGCGGGCGGTGACCGCCCTGCACCCGCCGACACCGCGCTCGTCGCCCGACGCGCCGCCCGAGCAGCGCCAGCTGGACGCCCTGTCCGCGCACCTCGACCGGCTCGGGTTCGACCCGGACCTCGAGGACGAGCCGTTGCAGTTCCACCTGTGGCGGTGCCCGTTCCTCGACCTGGCCCGCGAGCGCCCGGACGTCGTGTGCAGCGTGCACCTGGGTCTCGCCCAGGGCGTGCTCGACGCCGTCGGCGGCCCGGTCGAGGCGGCCGAGCTGCACCCGTTCGTGGAGCCCCACCACTGCGTCCTCACCCTCCGGTCGGCGTCCTCCTCCTGCTGACCGCGACGCCCCCGTGCGCCGGCTCGCCGCCGCGACGCGGCCGTCACCGCCGCCGAACGCACCATCACGCACGTCTCGCCTGCCCGGGACGCGCGTGATGGTGCGTTCGAGGTCCGTTCTCGCGCCCACCGGCTTTTCCACGGCACTCCTGGTGGAGCGGCCGCCGGGTGGGTCGCGATGCTCACGCCGAGGGGACCGGCACCGGTCCCCGGCGCCCCACCCCGGCGCACCACGAGGAGGACCCGATGTCGGCACCGACGACGACGCTCGCGCCGGACCTGGCGAACTGGAACCCCGAGGACGAGTCCACGTGGGACAAGCGCCTCGCGTGGCGGACGCTCTGGATCACGACGTACAACCTGACGCTCGCGTTCTGCGTCTGGTACCTGGTGAGCGCGATCGCGCCGCGCCTCAACGTCATCGGGTACGACCTGTCGAAGGAGCAGCTGTACTGGCTGGTCGCGATCCCGGGCCTCGCGGGGGGCCTGTTCCGGATGGCGTACACGTTCCTGCCGCCGATGCTGGGGACGCGCACGCTGGTCGGCGGCACGGCGACGCTCATGCTGCTGCCGATGGCGGGCTGGACGATGGCGGTCCGCGACCCGTCCACGCCGTACGCGGTGCTGCTGCTGCTCGCGGTGGCGGCGGGCCTGGGCGGCGGCGCGTTCGCCGGGTTCATGCCGTCGACGAGCTACTTCTTCCCGAAGCGCATGGCCGGCACCGCCCTGGGCCTGCAGGCGGGGCTGGGCAACTTCGGCGTGAGCCTCATCCAGTTCCTCGTGCCGTGGGTCGTCGGGTTCGGCCTGCTCGGCACGGCCGTCCTGACGCCGCAGCAGAAGGCCGACGGCGGCGGCCAGATGTGGCTGCACAACGCGGGCCTCGTCCTGGTGCCGTGGGTGCTGCTCGGGATCGGGCTCGCCGCGCTGTACCTCAAGCGCGTCCCCGTGACCGCGAACGTGCGCGAGCAGCTGGACATCTTCCGCGACCGGCACACGTGGTTCATGACCGCGATCTACGTCATGACGTTCGGCGCGTTCTCCGGTTTCGCCGCGCAGCTCGGCCTGCTCACGCTCAACCTGTTCGGCGGCTTCGAGAACGCCCCCGACCCGCTGAAGTTCGCGTTCCTCGGCCCGCTGCTCGGCTCGATCACGCGCGCCGCGTGGGGTCCGCTGTGCGACCGGTTCGGCGGCGCGGTGTGGACGCTCGTGTCGGGCATCGGCATGACCGTCAGCACCGTCTTCACGCTGTTCTTCCTGCGCCCGACGGACACGGCCTCGTTCGGCTGGTTCCTCGCCGGGATGCTGCTGATCTTCACGTTCGCGGGCATCGGCAACGCGGGCACGTTCAAGCAGATGCCGATGATCTTCGACCGCCGGCGTGCGGGCGGCGTCATCGGGTTCACGTCGGCGTGCGCGGCGTTCGGCCCGTTCCTCGTCGGCATGGCGCTGTCGGCGTGGTCGCCGACGGCGTTCTTCGTCGGCTGCGCCGTCTACTTCGCCGCCTGCACCGCCCTGACGTGGGTGCAGTACGCACGTCCCGGCGCCCCGCGCCCCAGCTGACCCGGTCCGCCCTCGCCCCCCGGAGGTCCCCGTGCCCGCATCCCGGCACCCCGGTCCGGCCTCGTCCGCCGGCACCGACAACCGCGCGATCGACGCGCTGCTCACGGTCGGCTCGCGCCTGCGGCCCGGCACGGTCTCCCCGGACCTGCGCAGCCTGTTCCTCGAGGGCGGTCGGAAGGGCGACGCGTTCTACCGGGACCGCTGGTCGCACGACAAGGTGGTGCGGTCGACGCACGGCGTGAACTGCACGGGCTCGTGCTCGTGGCAAGTGTCCGTCAAGGACGGCATCATCACGTGGGAGACGCAGCAGACCGACTACCCGACGGTCGGCCCGGACTCCCCCGAGTACGAGCCGCGGGGGTGCCCGCGGGGTGCGTCGTTCTCCTGGTACACGTACTCGCCGACGCGCGTGCGCTACCCCTACGTGCGCGGCGTGCTGCTGCGGGCGTACCGCGAGGCGAAGGCCCGGACGGGCGACCCGGTCGCGGCGTGGGCGGAGGTCACCTCGGACCCGGAGACGGCGCGCGCGTACAAGGCGGCGCGCGGCAAGGGCGGGCTGGTCCGGGCGACGTGGGACGAGGCGGCGGAGATCGTCGCCGCCGCGCACGTGCACACCATCAAGGAGTTCGGGCCGGACCGCGTCGCGGGCTTCTCCCCCATCCCCGCGATGTCGATGGTGTCGCACGGGTCGGGCGCGCGGTTCGTCTCGATGCTCGGCGGGACCATGCTGTCGTTCTACGACTGGTACGCCGACCTCCCCGTCGCGTCGCCGCAGGTGTTCGGCGACCAGACCGACGTCCCCGAGTCCGCGGACTGGTGGAACGCGTCGTACCTGGTCATGTGGGGCTCCAACGTCCCGGTGACCCGCACGCCCGACGCGCACTTCCTCGCCGAGGCGCGCTACCGCGGGCAGAAGGTCGTCGCGGTCTCCCCCGACTACGCGGCGAACACCAAGCTCGCCGACGAGTGGCTGGCCCCGCACCCGGGCACGGACGGCGCGCTCGCGTTCGCGATGGGGCACGTCGTCCTGCGGGAGTTCCTCGTCGAGAAGCGCACCGCGCGGTTCGTCGACTACCTGCGCAGGTTCACCGACGCGCCGCACCTCGTCACGCTCAAGCAGCGCGGTGACGCGTGGGTGCCGGACAAGTTCCTCACCGCCGACGCGCTCGGTGCGGCCGCGGGCGACGACGCGGGCGCGCGGGACGCGGCGTTCATGACGGTCGTCCTCGACGCGGACGGGACGCCGCACGTGCCGAACGGGTCGTTGGGCCGCCGGTTCGACCCCGCGCAGGAGGGGCGCTGGAACCTCGACCTGGGCGGCGTCGAGCCCGTGCTGTCGGTCCGCGACCTCGACGCCGCCTCGACCGGGACGTGCGAGGCCGTCGCCGTCGACCTCCCCCGCTTCGACCTCGCTCCCGAGGCCGGCGCCGAGCACCAGGGCGGCGCGGGCGTCGTGCGCCGCGGCGTCCCCGTGACGCGGGTCGGCGACCGCCTGGTCACGACGGTGTTCGACCTGCTGCTCGCGCAGTACGGCGTGGGCCGCGACGGCCTGCCCGGCGAGTGGCCGACGGGCTACGACGACGCCTCGACGCCCGGCACGCCCGCGTGGCAGGAGGAGATCACGTCGGTCCCGGCGGCGACGGCGGCGCGGATCGGTCGCGAGCTCGCGCAGAACGCCGCGGACTCGGGCGGCCGCTCGATGATCCTCATGGGCGCGGGCACCAACCACTGGTTCCACTCGGACACGATCTACCGCACGTTCCTCGCGCTCATGTCGATGACCGGCTGCCAGGGCGTCAACGGCGGCGGCTGGGCGCACTACGTCGGCCAGGAGAAGTGCCGGCCCGTCACGGGCTGGGCGCAGTACGCGTTCGGGCTCGACTGGGTGCGGCCCCCGCGGCAGATGATCGGCACCGCGTTCTGGTACCTCGCGACGGACCAGTGGCGCTACGACGGCCTGCCCGCCGACGCGCTCGCGTCGCCGCTCGCCGATGGCCGGTTCGCGGGGCGCACGACGGCGGACTGCCTGGTCGAGAGCGCCCAGCGCGGCTGGATGCCGTCGTACCCGACGTTCGACCGCAACCCGCTCGACCTCGTCGCCGAGGCCCGGGCCAAGGGCGTCGACCCGGCGCAGCACGTCGTCGACGAGCTCGAGGCCGGGCGGCTGCGGTACGCGTGCGAGGACCCGGACGACCCGGCGAACTTCCCGCGCGTGCTCACGGTGTGGCGCGCGAACCTGCTGGGGTCGTCCGGCAAGGGCAACGAGTACTTCCTGCGGCACCTGCTCGGCACCGACTCCGCGGTGCGTGCGCCCGAGTCGGAGCCCGGCCGGCGCCCGGGGTCGATGACGTGGCGCGACGAGGCGCCCCGCGGCAAGCTCGACCTGCTCGTGACGAGCGACTTCCGCATGACGTCGACGACGCTGTTCAGCGACGTCGTGCTGCCCGCTGCGACCTGGTACGAGAAGCACGACCTGTCGACGACCGACATGCACCCCTACGTGCACTCGTTCAACCCGGCGATCGCGCCGCCGTGGCAGACGCGGACCGACTTCGACGTCTTCCACACGCTGGCCCGCGCGTTCCAGACGCTCGCGGCCGACCGCCTCGGCACGCGCGAGGACCTGGTCGCCGTACCGCTGCTCCACGACACCCCCGACGAGCTCGCGACGCCGCACGGCGCGGTCCCGGAGGCGATGGGTCGGGTCCCTGGTGTCTCGATGCCGAGGCTCGTGGTCGTCGAGCGGGACTACGCGACGCTCGCCGACCGGTGGGCCGCGCTCGGGCCCCTCACCGCCCGCGCCGGGATGGTGACGAAGGGCGTCGCGTTCTCTCCCGACGTCGAGGTCGCCGAGCTCGGCCGGGTCAACGGCACGGTGCGCGACGGCGTCGCCGCCGGGCAGCCGCGCCTCGACGACGCGCGCCACGTGTGCGAGGCGATCCTCGCGCTGTCCGGCACGACGAACGGCCGCCTCGCGGTGCAGGGGTTCGAGCGCGTCGAGAAGCGCACGGGTACCGAGCTCGCGTCGCTGGCCCGCGACCACGAGGGCAAGCGGATCACGTTCCCCGACGTGCAGGCGCGACCCGTCCCGGTCGTGACGTCGCCCGAGTGGTCGGGGTCGGAGCACGGCGGCCGGCGGTACTCCGCGTTCACGATCAACGTCGAGCACCTCAAGCCGTGGCACACCCTCACGGGCCGCCAGCACTTCTTCCTCGACCACGACTGGATGAGCGAGCTCGGCGAGAACCTCCCGGTGTACCGGCCGCCGCTCGACCTGCACCGGCTGTTCGGCGACGCGCGCCCCGGCTCGACCGCCGCGTCGGGCGCACCGGGCTCCGACGGGCACGCGGAGGTCGCCGTCCGCTACCTGACCCCGCACTCCAAGTGGTCGATCCACTCCGAGTACCAGGACAACCTGCACATGCTCACGCTGTCCCGCGGCGGCCCGACGATCTGGATGTCCCCGCAGGACGCCGCGACCATCGGCGTCACCGACAACGAGTGGGTCGAGGCGTACAACCGCAACGGCGTCGTCGTCGCGCGGGCCGTCGTCTCGCACCGCATGCCCGCCGGGACGGTGTTCATGTACCACGCGAAGGACCGGACGGTGGACGTCCCCCGGTCGGAGACGTCGGGCCTGCGTGGCGGGATCCACAACTCCCTGACCCGCGTGCTGCTCAAGCCGAGCCACCTCGTCGGCGGGTACGCGCAGCTGTCGTTCGCCTTCAACTACCTCGGCCCGACGGGCAACCAGCGCGACGAGGTCACGACCATCCGCCGTCGGTCGCAGGAGGTGACGTACTGATGGGCTCCGTCGGGACGCGCAGGGGGTGGCTGCGGTGAAGGTCATGGCGCAGATGGCGATGGTCATGAACCTCGACAAGTGCATCGGGTGCCACACGTGCTCGGTGACCTGCAAGCAGGCGTGGACGAACCGCGCGGGCGTCGAGTACGTGTGGTTCAACAACGTCGAGACGCGGCCCGGGCAGGGCTACCCGCGCACGTACGAGGACCAGGACCGCTGGGGCGGCGGCTGGACGCTGAACAAGCGCGGCCGGTTGCGGCTGCGGTCCGGCGGCCGTTTCACCAAGCTCTCCCACATCTTCGCGAACCCCCGGCTCCCCGAGGTGCGCGACTACTACGAGCCGTGGACGTACGACTACGACGTCCTGCTGTCGGCGCCGCAGGGCGAGCACACGCCCGTCGCCCGGCCGAAGTCCCTGCTCACGGGCGAGGACACGACGATCACCTGGTCGGCGAACTGGGACGACGACCTGGGAGGGTCGGCGGCGACGATGGAGAAGGACCCGGTTCTCGCGCAGATGAGCGGCCGCGTGAAGGCCGAGCTCGAGCAGGCGTTCATGTTCTACCTGCCGCGGATCTGCGAGCACTGCCTCAACCCGTCGTGCGTCGCGTCGTGCCCGTCGGGCGCGATGTACAAGCGCGCGGAGGACGGCATCGTGCTCGTCGACCAGGACGCGTGCCGCGGCTGGCGCATGTGCGTGTCGGGCTGCCCGTACAAGAAGGTCTACTTCAACCACGTCACCGGCAAGGCCGAGAAGTGCACGCTGTGCTACCCGCGGCTCGAGGTCGGGCTGCCGACGGTGTGCTCGGAGACGTGCGTCGGCCGGCTGCGCTACCTGGGCCTCGTGCTCTACGACGCCGACCGCGTGCTGGAGGCCGCGTCGATCGAGGACCCGCACGAGCTCCTCGCCGCGCAGCGGTCCGTGCTGCTCGACCCGTCCGACCCCGAGGTCATGGCCGCCGCCGAGCGCGACGGCGTGCCGCACGACTGGGTGCTCGCCGCGCAGCGCTCGCTCGTGTGGGCGCTGATCTCGCGGTTCGAGGTCGCGCTACCCCTGCACCCCGAGTACCGGACGCTGCCGATGGTCTGGTACGTCCCGCCGCTGTCGCCGGTCGTCGACGTCGTGTCCGGGTCGGGCAACGACGGCGAGGACGCGCGCACGCTGTTCGCCGCGATCGACCGCCTGCGCATCCCCGTCGAATACCTCGCCGGGCTGTTCACCGCAGGCGACACGCGTCCGGTGACCGCCGTGCTGCGCCGCCTCGCGGCGATGCGGGCGCACATGCGCAACGTCTACCTCGGCGTCGAGCAGGATCCGCGCATCGCCGCGACCGTCGGCATGACGGGCGACGAGGTCGAGGCGATGTACCGGCTGCTCGCGATCGCGAAGTACGAGGACCGCTACGTCGTCCCGCCCGCGCACGCGGAGTCGGCCCGGGCGCTCGACGAGATCGCGGAGGGCGGCGGACTCGGGTGCTCGCTCGACGGCGCGGGCGGTCCGGGCATGGGCGGCCCGCGGGCGCGGGGTGAGC